>NZ_QTYG01000029.1:0-36988 GCF_003462045.1 Ruminococcus sp. AM31-15AC
ATTTTGAGATATATGTAATAATAAGTAAATAAAGATGTTCATGATACACAAGATTAGGAAAGAAATTTTGTGTATCATGATATGCCTGAAATGGCACTGCAAGGCACAGTTAATGAGAATAATCAGCATTTTAGCTGGAATAATAATGGAGAAAAAAGAAAAGGAGAGCATAAAAAATGGATATATCAAAGCGAAACGCAGTTAGGATAGTGTCTTTCACAGTGGCTGTCGTGGGTGTGCTTGCGGTGAGAAATATACAACTTATGAGCAGTGAAAAAAGGGCGTTGCGTAGTGTGAGCTACACATATTCAAGAGCTATGGGCGACCTGTGCGACGCAGTAGAGAACGTTAGCGACACTCTTGAAAAGGAGCTTTACGCAGGTTCAGGGAAAATGCACCAGTCACTTGCGGTGAAGCTTTACAGAGAAGCGTCCTCGGCAAAGGCGGCTCTGTCACAGCTTCCCATAGAAGAGCTGCAGCTTGAAAACACCTACAAATTTCTCTCACAGGTAGGAAACTACTCCATGGCAGTGAGCGAGAGGCTCATGAACGGCGAGGAGATAACAGACGAGGAGTATGAGAACATATCCTCGCTCTATGACTTTTCCAAAGAACTTTCCGAGGATATGTGGGAGCTTGAAAGCTCAGTGAACAGCGGTGAGATAGCCCTCACCCAAACAGGTTCACAGCAGAGCGACCCGCCCACAGTGACAGAGGGCTTCTCAGACTTTGAGGGAAGCTTTGAAAGCTATCCAAGCCTTATTTATGACGGCCCATTCTCAGACAATATCCTAGAGCGTACCCCACGCATGACATCTGAGGCAGAGAACGTTTCACAGACCAAAGCCCTTGAACGCTGTTCCCTAGGGCTTAACATGAACTCCACAGTGTTCACAGATGTCTCAGAGGTAGAGGGCAAAATGCCATGCTGGAGATTTTCAAACGAGGATAAGACGGTGGCTTGCGAGGTGACAAAGCAGGGTGGATATATCTCATATTTCCTCAAAAGCCGTATTAGCGAAAGCACAGAGCTTACAAACGAGCAGGGAGTAAAGGCAGCGGAGGATTTTCTTGATGACCTTGGCATACTGTCCATGAAAACCACCTACTATGAGAATATCGACAACGTTCTCACAGTGAATTTCGCCTACAACGACCTTGACGTGTGCTGTTACACCGACCTTATAAAGGTATCAGTAGCAATGGACGACGGTGAGATATTAGGCTTTGACGCAAAGGGCTTTTTGGTGAACCACTATGACAGAGATATACCCGAAGCGGATATATCCCAAAGCCGAGCGAAAGAGAGCGTGTCCCCACGCCTTGAAATAGTATCTGGCAGGCTTGCACTTATCCCAACCGACGGGTTGGAGGAGAAGCTGTGTTATGAGTTCAGGTGCAGGGCAGAAAACGGCAGAAACGTGCTTGTATATATAAATGCACAGACCGCTGAGGAGGAGCAGATACTCATTCTTGTGGAAAGCAAGTCAGGAACACTGACTGTATAAAGTAGGAGGATAAAAAATGTCAGATTTCAGAAATTCAAAGACAAAGGATAACCTTATGAGAGCCTTTGCAGGGGAAAGTCAGGCACGAAACCGCTACACAATGGCGGAGGAAAAGGCAAGACAGCAGAAGCTTTATGTGCTTGCCGACCTGTTCAAGTTCACAGCCAATCAGGAGAAAGTTCACGCAAAGATATTCTATGAGCATCTCAAAGAGCTGTCAGGGGAGAGCGTGTTTGTTGACGGCGGTTATCCTGTGGATATTTCGGAGGATATGTGTACCTTGCTTGGTATGGCAGACCACAACGAGCGACAGGAAGCAGATGATGTTTACCCTGCGTTTGCTGAGGTCGCAAGGCAGGAGGGCTATGGAAAGATAGCGCAGGACTTTACGAATATCGCCAAGATAGAGAATGTTCACGGCAAACGTTTTGCGGCATTTGGCAAGCTTATGAAAGAGGGAAAGCTGTTCTCTTCCTCCCAGTCTGAAACGTGGGTATGCTTGAACTGCGGTTATATCGTGGAGGGCACGCAAGCCCCTGAGAGGTGTCCTGTTTGCGGAGAGGCGCAGGGATATTATATCAGGCTTTCAATGGCTTCATGGGGAAGTAATTGTAATTGCGATAAATAGTGCTCTGTGCGGTGCGGCTGAAAATGCCGTGCCGCATTTGTATGTGAACTTGGGGTTTGGCGAATTGGTTATCACGCAAACCTTGATAACCTTACAAACCTCGGTAGTTCGCCCGTTTCGTTCACCCACTCAACTTTGTAAAAAATCCATACCTTGGAACTTCCCCGAAACGGGACGTCGGGGGCGCCGTCCCCTACATTTTGGCTTCAAGTTCTACTGTCGCAAAATCGCTTCGCTCGGTGTTTTCTCTGCTTTGCATTGGCTTTTTTCTCTGTTCGGCTGTGCCATTCCTCACTCCTCACTTAATACCGCTCCGCTATTTGCATTATTCACAATTATATGTTATAATAAAAATAATTGCGATAAAACATGAAAGGACTTGTGATAATTGATATATCTTGATAATGCCGCCACCACAAAACCCTGTGATGAAGCCAAAGCGGCTGTAATGAAAGGCTTGGAGGTCTTCGGAAACCCCTCTTCTCTGCACAGAGCAGGTCTTGACGCTGAGCTTCTTGTTTCTGAAGCTCGTGAGATCATTGCCGACGCTCTCGGTGTTACCCCCGATGAGGTCTATTTCACTTCAGGCGCTACTGAAAGCAACAATACCGCTATTTTCGGGGCTTACAAGGCTCACGGAAAACGTAAAAAGCGTGTTGTCATATCCTCTGTTGAACACCCTGCTGTGAAAAATCCTGCCCAGGAGCTTGAAGATATGGGCTGTGAGGTCATAAGGATATCACCTGACGAGAACGGCGAGATAAACGCCCGTGATATCTTTGCCGCTGTGAACGAGGACACTTTCCTTGTTAGCTGTATGCTCGTGAACAACGAAAACGGCTACATACTCCCTGTGGAAAAGGCTTTTTCTATGATAAAGAAAAAATATCCCCAGGTGATTACTCATTGCGACTGCGTTCAGGGATTTATGAAAATTCCTGTGAAAGCCAAAAAGCTGAATGCCGATATGATATCCCTCAGCGGTCATAAAATATACGCTCCAAAGGGCATCGGTGCGCTGTATGTGAAAAAGGGCATTCACATACCGCCTTTTATGCTTGGCGGAGGACAGGAAAAAGGCTTTCGTTCGGGTACTGAGTCAGTGCCGCTCATATGCGGTTTCGGTGCGGCGGTGAAAAAGCTTGCGCCGAATGTTTCTGCGAACTTTGAAAAGGCGGCTGACATTCAAGCCTATCTCATAGAAAAGTGCAACGAAAACGGCGATGTTTTCGTAAATTCACGAAAAGGCGGCTCGCCTTATGTCACAAGCATTGCCGTCAATGGGTTAAAGTCCGAAGTGCTTCTCCACTATCTTGAAAAGCGTGAGATATATGTTTCAAGCGGCTCAGCCTGCTCAAAGGGCAAAAAAAGCTCTGTGCTAAAAGAGTTCAGATATCCCGAGCAGAGCCTTGACTCCACTATCAGGATAAGCTTTAGTATCGACACCACAAAGGCGGATATCGACGCTCTTATGGAGGGCATAAAGTCTGCACAGAATGACCTGTGCAAGGTAAGGTAAAACACACAAACAAATGTTTTGTACTATTTATAAAGGGGAACGGCGAAAAAGGTCGCTTTTGACAGGTTTTTGACGAGGACCTTTTTGTGCAGTTTTCGTAAAGAAAGGATAAAATTTATGAAAGAAATCATTCTCTGCAAATATGGCGAGATAGCTCTGAAAGGTCTTAACAAATCAAGCTTCGAGAGCATGATGACAAAGAGCGTAAAAAGAAGACTTAAAAGCTGCGGACAGTTCAGCGTATCAAAAGCACAATCTACTTTGTATGTTGAGCCGCTTGATGATGACAGCGATGTTGACATGGCGGTGGAAAAGCTGTCGAAAATTTTCGGTATCGTTAAGCTCTGTCGCTGCTGCGTTTTGGAAAAGGATATGGACGAGATACTCACAAAGTCACTTGACTATATCGAGGACGAAATGGAAACTGCGAGAACTTTCAAGGTCGACGCAAAGCGTTCAGATAAGAAGTTCCCATTCAAGTCCCCTGAGATATGTATAGAAATGGGCGGAAAGATACTTGAAAGATTTCCACACCTTAAAGTTGACGTTCACGATCCTGACGTTGTAGTAACAGTGGAGATAAGAGAAACCAACGCTTATGTTCACGCAGGCTCTATCGAGGGCGCTGGCGGAATACCTGTCGGCTCAAGCGGAAAGGCAATGCTTCTTCTCTCAGGCGGTATAGATTCGCCTGTTGCAGGCTATATGATGGCAAAGCGTGGTGCGATAATATCCGCTATCCACTTTGAAGCTCCACCGTACACTTCTGACAGAGCGAAGATGAAAGTTGAAAAGCTTGCCAAGATAATCACTGCTTACTGCGGTGACATCAACTTCTTCTGCGTGCCTTTTACAGAGATCCAGGAGCTTCTGAGAGATAATTGCCCTGAGGAGCTTTTCACTATCCTGATGAGAAGACTTATGATGGAGATAGCACAGAGGATATGCGAGAAAGAGGATATCCAAGCCCTTGTCACAGGCGAGAGCCTTGGTCAGGTAGCGAGCCAGACTATGTATGCAATGGTCTGCACAGACGCCGCTTGCCGTATGCCTGTATTCAGACCATGCGTTGGTATGGACAAATCTGAGATAGTGGAGATAGCGAGAAAGATAGATACTTTTGATACCTCTATCCTCCCTTATGAGGATTGCTGTACAGTTTTCACGCCAAAGCACCCTAAGACAAGACCAAATCTTGCAGACGTTGAAGCCGCTCAGAACGCTTTCGATTGGGAGCCTTATATCCAGAAAGCTATCGAGGGAACAAAGCCTTATCTTATCAGAAACGCATAGCGTATTTTCATGGCGTACACCCATTGCATGGTGTCTGTGAAAAGGTTACAAACGGGTTAAAACTGTAACAGCTTGTAGCTTAATTGTACGCTTTTTTGTACCCGAATATTGTGTCTTTCCATGGTGAAAAATGCCGAAAAGCCCCGAATTTTCAGGGCTTTTCTTGCATCTAAAAGGGTGTTGAACGGGCTTGCTAATAATGAAAAATCAGTAATTTGGTAACAAAAGTGTAACATCTGTTTACAGAATTTGCTATTTACATTGGTTTTTGAAAATCGTCGAATTAACAAAATGGACAAAAAGAGCCGATTTTTTATGTGCAATATATAACTAAAAGGGGTGATTATTACTATGAAATTTGCTGAAGGTGACAAAGTGGTTACAGATAGTATTGACATAGTTACAAAAAGTGTAGTAAAATATATGATAAAGAGCGGTCGGAAGCTGTGTACTGCGGAAAGCTGTACAGGCGGAATGATAAGCCAGACGATCACTTCCGTTTCGGGAGCGTCGGAAATGTTCCTCGGCGGTGCTTGCACCTATACGGAGGAAATAAAGATGAAGCTTCTGAACGTGAAAAAGGAAACGCTGGAACAGTATACTGTTTATTCTGAGCAGACAGCCAGTGAGATGAGCAAGGGTGCGCTGAAGCTTTTCGGTGCAGATTGTGCAGTGGCTGTTACCGGTATAGCAGGACCAAGCGGCGGCTCTCAGGAAAAGCCTGTGGGAACTGTATATGTTTCAGTGAGAAGTCGTCAGAAAGAAATAGTCAGACGGCTTGAGTTTTATAAAGAATATGAGAATTTGGACAGAAGAAAGATCCGTATGCTTACAACAGAAGCAGCACTGAGAATGGTGCTTGAGCTGTATGAACAAAAGGCGGAGGCTTGAAATAAATGTCAATGGCTAATGAAACAATGAATCTGTCCGAAAAGGACGATACAAACTTTTTTGTAAGAGTAGTAAGATATTTTATCCCGTGGAAGGGCGACGGAGCAGGAGAAGTGTTCAGAAAGATAGTGTTCATGTTCTCTATCGTGCTTTTCTGTGTTTCTCTTAATGAGCTTTCTGATTTTCTGAAAGCCGATGAGCAGGATAAGAGCTATATTCAGGAGATCGTAAATTACGAGCCTGACTTTAGCGATAACGTTGACCTGAGCAAGAATAACGGCTCAGACGATATTGATGTTTCTGACCCTGAGGCCTCAACGAAGGACAGAGAAGTTCAGGATTGGGCTAAGAAGCTTCTGAAAAGGAACAAGGACGTCGTAGGCTGGATAAAGATCCCCGGCTTTAAAAATTCCGCTGGTGATGAATATATAAACTTCCCTGTTCTTAAAGGCAAGGATAATGAATATTATCTTTACAAGAATATAGACAAGCAGTATTACGAATCGGGAAGCATTTATGCAGACGCTTGGTCTACCATAAATAAGGACGGGCAGTCTGACAATATCACGATATATGGTCATAACATGAGATATGTGGGAACTTCTTTTACTCACCTTACTGAGTATAAAAAGGGAGTGGATTTTCTTAAGAAATATCCTGTTATCGAGTTCAATACTATCTATGACAACAACTGCAAGTATGTTATCGTGGGTGCTTTTGTAACGGGAATACGTGAAAGTCAGGACGACGGCAAGCTTTTTAAATACTGGACTACCAGATATTTTGACGACGCCGACTATAAGTTCGACGATTGGATCTCAGAAGTGAGAAAGCGTTCGTGGTATTCAAATGATATCGAGTGTACAGCAGACGATAAGTATATATCGCTCTCAACTTGTACAAACGAAACTTCAAATCTCAGGTGGGTGATCGTGGCAAAGAAAATGACGGCTGACGATAACCTGGATCTTATAATAGATTCCTATAAGGACAAGGCAAATAAGGATATTTATTTTCCTAAATGCTGGAGAAACGTATACGGAAACAATAAGAAATATTTTGGCTGGGATTATTGATGCTTATTACACCAAATCGGTGTAAAATAAATTTTAGCTGACGTCAAGCTCACGGACGGCAGTGAAGACGGTTTGCGTGCAGACGGTCGGAAAGGGTAATGTGATTAAAATGAAGCAGAAAAAAACTGAAGACAGCATAAAGCGAACAGCTAAGCCGTCGGTCAGGAAAGTAGGAACAATGCTGGGCAGCGGTGCGCTGGCAGTGCTGATGATAGGTACAGTAAGTATCTTTGCACTTACAAGCGGTAACAACGAGGCTCAGAAGGACACAAAAGCTGCAATAACCAACACTAAGACCACTTCTGTGACAGAAGCAGAAACTGAGAGAGATGAGACCTATACTTCAATGAACACCGTTACATGGAGAAAAGCGGGTATCAGCGAGTATAAAATGGCACAGGCGGAGTCTGAGACAACAACTTCCGCCAAAGCCACTACAACAAAAAAGACAAAAACTACTAGAAATGCAGCAAAAGAAACAAAGGTCAATAACGTAACAATGGTCGCAACTGAGATCGTGAACGTCAGAGAAAAGGCTGACAAGAACTCAGAGATAGAAGCTATCGTTGCAACAGACGAGGAAGTTATCGTTACGGCTGAAACAAGCGACGGTTGGTATAAGGTTACATACGGCGACTACAGCGGATATGTAATGAAGGACTATCTTAAAAAGGCAGAAGTAACAACAACTTCCGCTGCGAAGTCCGAAACTACAACAGCAGCTAAGAAGTCTGAAACGAAAAAGACTACGACAACAAAGGCTAAGACAACAAAGTCTGAACCAAAAAAGACAGAAACAAAGAAAGCAACAACATCAAGCTCGAACAGTTCTGTTATAAGCTATACAGATGAAGAATTTGATATGCTTTGCTACGTTCTTCAGGGCGAGGTAGGAAACTGCTCAGAGCAGAGCAAGATCGCTGTTGCAAATGTTATTATCAACAGAGTGAAAACAGGCAGATTTGGAAGCTCTATAAGCGACGTTCTTACAGCGCCAAATCAGTTCACTGCAATAAACGGCTATTACAGCGGCAGAAACAAGCCAACTCAGAACACTATTGATTGTGCAAAGAGAGCGCTGAACGGCGAGGATAATTCAAACGGTGCAGTTTATTACTACGCTCCACAGTATTGCGGCGGAAGCACAGCGGCTTGGTTTGAATCACTCACATTCTGCATGGAGCTTGATGGTCAGAGATACTTCAAGTAATATTTGAAGTTTTTGGCTAAAATGCCGATATTGCAGATATAAAATTGTATATTATGCTGAAAAGTCAGGACGAAACTTAGCTTTGTCTTGACTTTTTTTCAGTATTTGATAAACTATTATTTAGGTATGCAGTGAGTATTTTGCTGCCATTGGGAATGTTTTGCGGTGTGACCGCTTGAAGGTAAGGACAGTGTCTTGACGATGAATTTGATGACAAAAAAGATATGTGCAAATGTCTGCGCAGCGGTAATGAGCATAACTGCCGTTGGTATATGCGGTGAGCTGCTGCTGGATAATAAAAGCGTGGGCGCAGAAAAAGCCCCTGCGGTGCAGGTCAAAAACGTTGAAGCTCAAAGCGTTAAGACCACTGCCGCTACTGAGGTCTATGACTTTGTGAAGTTCAAAAAGTCCTCTGTGGATAAGTATGATATGTCTTATGTTCAGCAGAAAAAGCAGGCAAAGACCACAAAGAAAAAGGCTTCAGCCAGTGAGTTTACTGTGGAAATGCCTGAGGATAAGGGCGAGTATTACGATATAAAGAACGACCCTGCTAACTTTACAGATACAAGAAGCGTCGCTGATGAGTATTATACTGTCAACGATATAATCTCAGGAAATATCGTCACTCTTAATGGTCATGAACTGCTCTGTCAGATAGTCAACAGCGAGATAGGCGGTGAGTGGGGCGAGGAAGCCATAAAGGCGCAGGCCGTGGCGGCTTATACATGGGTCAGATTTAACGATTCTATCGGTGCTATACCTACGGTGGGGCTTAAAAGCGGATATTCTTCAAAGATAGAAAGATGTGTAAATGCCGTTGAGGGTCAGACCGTTATGTATAACGGCAACATCATAAATGCAGTTTATTCTGCTTCAACAGCAGGTTATTCTACCACCAGCGAGGATATATGGGGCGTTTTTTACCCGTATCTACAGCGTGTAAAGAGCGAGTTTGACGATAAAGATCCTAATTGGGGCATTGAAGCTACATATACAAAAGACGAGGTCAAGGAGCGTATCGAGAGCCAAACTGATATAAAGCTTTCCGACAACGTGAAGAACTGGTTTAAAATAGATTCTGCTTTCAGCGGAAAGTATATAAGCGGAGTGACTATCGACGGTCATACGAGCTGTACCTATGATGGCAGTGAAGCTAGGATAACAGGTATCACGCTCTGCAACCTCTTTGATGTAAAATCGAACGCCATGGAGATAAGCTATAAGGACGGCGTGTTCACTTTCAAGTCCTATGGCTGGGGTCACGGCGTTGGAATGTCGCAGTGGGGCGCTTGCTATTATGCCGAGGCTGGCTATACATATGATCAGATACTTACTCACTATTATGTGAATTGCTATCTTGGTCTGTCGGCTGTAAATGACAAAGCTGTAAAGAGAGGTCAGATGTCGCAGGACGAGATAGATAAGGAGATAAAGGATTCAGAGATAGTTGACGAGGGCGGAAACGCTTCAGGCGACAGCAAAAAGGACAGTGAGCCTGCACAGACTCAGCCGACCGAGAACGGCACTGTTACCACCGCTCCTGCTACAGAAGCACCTGATACTACAACAACTTCGTTCGACGTTCAGCCTGAGGATAATATCACCATAGAGCAAAATACAGAAGAAATATTATAACCGAAAGGGAGAATAAAAATGGGATTTTTTTCACCTAAGAATACACCTGAAAATGCAGTAAAGGCACAAATAGACGCAAAGCTTGCCTTTATAAACGATAAGTATACCGAGATAGGCAGATTTGTCAAGCTCAGAATGGCTGACAAGATAGAAGAGCCGGAGGTGAAAAACCTTATTGCTCAGATAGACGCAACTCTTGAAGAACTGAAAAATCTTAATGAACAGCTTCTTACCATCAGAGGAATGAAACTTTGTTCCGGCTGTGGCCACGAGATACCAGTGAATATGGCGTTCTGCCCTAACTGCGGAACAAAACAGCCTGAAATGGCTCAGCCTGTTTATCAGCAGCCTGCTCAGGGCGGTGCAGTTCCAATGGGCGCACAGCCTGTTATACAAAACAGTCAGGGCTATCATAACCACCCTGTTTCACCTGCTTATGCTCAGCCACAGGCTAATCCTGTAAATCCTACAAATGCTCAGCCTGCACAGCCTGTTCAGACAGCAGCCCCAATGCCTGAGCCTGTTATCCCACAGACCGCAGTGCTGACGCCTCAGCCTGAAACAGCACCTCAGCCTGCACCAATGCCACAGCCTGCTCCGGTGATAGCAGAAGCTCCGGTGCAAGAGCCTGCAAACAGCAGTTTTGTGTTCTGCTCTCAGTGCGGCCATAAAGAGCCGGCAGGCGTTAAGTTCTGCTCAGAGTGCGGAATGAAGTTGTAATAAAAAACTAAGGCAGCGCAGGATAATAAGTGCGTTGCCTTTTTGAGTAAGAAGTAAAAGAAGTAAAGGAAGATCTTTATGTCAGTGAATATTTCAAGCGAGCTTATAGATTATGATGTTATACTTGCTTCAGCGTCGCCAAGAAGAAAAGAACTGCTGTCATTGATGTGTGAGAATTTCAGGGTTATCCCCTCTGATTGTGACGAAAAAATACCAGAGGACGTTACACCGGAGCTTGCCCCTGAGTATCTTTCAGGGATAAAATGCAGATGTATCGCTTCGGTCTATGACCTGAGCGTCGTTATCGGCTGTGACACTGTTGTAATATGCGACGGGGAAGTTTTGGGTAAGCCTGTGGACGAAGCTGACGCTATAAGAATGTTAAAAATGCTGTCAGGCAAGGCACATCATGTTATAACAGGCGTTACCATTGGCAGAGGCTGTCGTTACAGTAGCTTTTCCGTTGATACCGCAGTGACTTTCAGAGAGCTTTCCGACCAGGAGATAAAAGCCTATGTGAAAAGCGGCGAGCCTATGGATAAGGCGGGGGCTTACGGCATACAGGGGCTTGGGGCACTTCTTGTGGAAAAGATAGACGGGGACTTTTATAACGTTGTTGGTCTGCCCGTGAGCAGGCTTGCAGAGGAGCTGCACGAGTTTTTGAAGAAGGTTCAGTCAAAGTAGATCTTCTTGTTGCTCTCTTGAGTTTTCGGGAACACTGTCACCTTGTCGTTTCCGTCAACTATGCAGAGAAAGACCTTGTCAGGTGATGAACAGCCTTGTTTTCTTATTTCGTTGGTGAGCCATTTTATCTCCTTGCCTGCGTATTTCAGGTTGTCCTCCATAATAACGCCGTCAAGGATAAGGTCGGTGCAGAGCTTTTCGTCCTGCTTCGCATAACCTAAGTCTTTCGGAGTGATAGGTGCTTCTGTGGCACGTTCCATGAAAGAGATAGTGCCGTTGGTTTCCAGAATAGCGTAGTATATCTTCGAGATGTCGAAATAGCCTGATGTTCTCGCCCTTGAAAGCAGGTCGTTCACATCAAGCTTGGCGGTCTTAAGGTTTTCGGGATATATTTTGCCTTTTTCAATAAGCAGGATAGGCTTGCCCGAAAGAAAATGCCGGCAGTGGATAGACTTCATCGTAAGCACCGACAACAGAAAGCCTGTCAGTCCGTAAAGCACCATTGCGATAACAGGCACGATAAGCTCGTCCATTTCCTGCGAAACAGCCATCTCCGAGGCGATAGAGCCTATGGTGATGCCGTTGATGTAGTCAAAAAGCGTGAGCTGTGATATCTGCTTGTTGCCAAGAAGCTTTGATATGGCAAACATGACGATTATAGAGCCGACTGTGGCAAGTATGGTGTGAGCGATGTTCATAGGCGTGACCCCTTTCAGAATATGCCCTTATTATCTGCATATGCGAACGTATTATTCTTCTGACGCATATTATGACAGAGAAACGTTGTGAGCAGGAAAGGGCGGTATCAGTGGAAAACTGGGGATCGTGCTGCGGTCAGCAGCTTAATATAATGGCTGCGGCATTTGCAAATTATCTTGGCGAGGGTTTGAGCGTTGACCAGCTTGGGCTGCTGTCAGCCTTTTTGCAGTCGGTGGGCGAGTCGCTTGACGTTATCGCCTCCGCAAGGCAGCTTTGTGCAGGAAATGATAATAATATAGCAGATAATTGATACAGGAGCGTAAAATGGGACTTTTCAGAAAAAATAAAGGTACGCCCTTGAAAGAGCTTGAACGCTATCATGGGAAACGAGTTTCCTATGTGGTGGAGCGTGAGGACGCAGAGGAAAATGTTATCGGAAGAACAGGCGGAATATCTGTTGATAGTGAAAAGCTTGTGGTGGTGTGTGACGGACACGAGGTTTTCAGGTGCAGTACCGACGGCATAGTCTGCGCTGAGCTTATGAGCCACAACGGAGCGGATATAAAGGGCAGGGATATGACCACAGGGAAGCTTCGTCATATCGTTGTGCATTATGCAAACAAAAGGTGATATTTTTGCAAATGCACTCTCTTTGCACATAATTCTATCACATTGCAGTGGTAATATTATTACAGTCGGAAAGGAAAGACCGACAGTTAAAAAGACTTCATGATTGTTTTCTTCATATATTTTTCTATACTTCCTTAATTGATAAAAACCTGCACACCTGTGTGGGTTTTTATTTTTGTATAATATCTTAGGAAGTCTTAGAGAAAAATTCATTTTATTGCTGTTGACAATTCATATTTATGGTGATATAATGATTGTATTGAATATCGTAAAGGCTGTGACGAGAAAGGTGACGGTGCGAATACTTCGCAGAGAGCGGACGTTTGGTGAAAGTCCGCAGGGATAACGCCGTCAGGATCATCTCTGAGCTGATCCGCCTAAGCAGATGTGTTAAGCGGATACGGTTTCTCACCGTTAGGAAGAGATATGAGTGGCAGGCTCATTGGTCTGCAATCAGAGTGGTAACACGGAGATATTATGTCTTCGCCTCTAGTCAGGCGAGGGCTTTTTTTATTACATAGAAAAAAGAGGTTGTTTTTATGCTTACATTGGATAAGGTTTTTGACGCTTCAAACGTGCTTAAAGAGGTCATCAGACCAACAGCGTGTATCCATGCGCCAAAGGTAAACCCTGATTGTGATGTTTATCTGAAAACAGAAAATCTTCAGGTAACAGGTTCTTTCAAGGTAAGAGGAGCTTATTATAAGATATCACAGCTTTCAGACGAGGAAAAGTCACACGGCGTTATCGCCTGCTCAGCAGGAAACCACGCTCAGGGCGTTGCTCTTGCCGCAACAAAAAACGGTATAAAATCTATAATCTGCCTGCCTGACGGCGCACCTATCTCAAAGGTAGAGGCAACAAAGGGCTATGGCGCTGAGGTATGTCTTGTGCCTGGCGTTTATGATGACGCTTATGCAAAGGCTATCGAGCTTCGTGACGCTAACGGCTATACATTCATTCACCCGTTCGATGACGAGAATGTTATCGCAGGTCAGGGAACTATCGGTCTGGAGATACTGAGTCAGGTGGCTGACGCAGACGTTATCGTTGTTCCTGTTGGCGGCGGCGGACTTATCTCAGGTGTTTCATTCACTGTAAAACAGCTCAAGCCAAGCGTTAGAGTATACGGCGTTCAGGCTGAAGGCGCACCTTCAATGGTAAATTCACTTAAAGACGGCAAGATAGAGTGCCTTGAAAGCGTTCACACTATCGCAGACGGAATCAAGGTAAAAGAGCCTGGCGAGCATACCTTCGAGTATTGCAGCAAGTATGTTGACGGCGTTGTTACAGTTTCAGATGACGAGATATCATCAGCTATCCTCCACCTTATCGAAAAGCAGAAGCTTGTTTCAGAGGGCGCAGGCGCAACACCTGTTGCCGCAGTAATGTTCAATAAGATACCTGACATCAAGGGCAAAAAGGTTGTATGTCTTGTTTCAGGCGGAAATATAGACGTAACTATCCTTTCAAGAGTTATCAAGAGAGGTCTGCTTAAGTCTGGCAGATCTGATACTCTTACTATCCAGCTTGAGGACAGACCTGGTCAGCTTAGAGATGTTTCAGAGATAATTTCAAAGCTTGGCGGAAACGTTGTTTCTGTTCACCACGAGAGAGCAAGCGAGGACAGCGATATCACAGATTGCCTGCTCAGACTTGTTCTTGAAACAAGAAACTTCGATCATATCAGAGAGATAAGACAGGCTCTTACAGCCGCAGGCTTTAAGATAGTCAATAAGTAATTTTAAGACAGGAGTAGATAAAAATGGCAGAAGTTGTTTACACAAAGAACGCACCGGACGCAATCGGTCCATATTCACAGGCAATGAAGGTAGGAAACCTTGTTTTCACATCAGGTCAGATAGCAATAAACCCAGCAACAGGCAACGTTGAGGCAAAAACTATCGAGGAGCAGACTCATCAGGTTTGCAAGAACCTCACAAACGTTCTTGAAGCCGCAGGAACATCTATCGGCAAGGCTGTAAAGACAGTATGCTTTTTGAAGAATATGTCTGATTTTGCAGCTTTCAACGGCGTTTACGGTGAGTATTTCACATCAAAGCCTGCACGTTCATGCGTTGCCGCAAAAGAGCTTCCAAAGGACGTTCTCGTTGAGGTAGAGGTAATCGCTGAGGTATAATTTAGCATATTATCTTGTAGTGGAACGGCTGAATTTCTGTTTCACAGAAATGCGACGTCCCATTATTGTGGAGCTGTATTTCAAGTATTTCGGGCGGCATATGTCGCCCGTTGTTTTTCTGTAAAAAGGGGTGAGGAAAATAAGCAGTGAGTTTATAAAAAGCAAAATGCGGACGGTGAAAAAATTCTCCATAGCCTTTGCAAAGTGGGTCTTTATCGCCTGCGCAGTGGGTGTAATAGGGGGAATAGTCGGCTCGCTGTTCCATATGGCGGTAAACTTTGCCACAGGCTTCCGTGAGGGTCATAGCTGGACATTGTATCTTATGCCGTTGGCAGGTCTGTTTATCATTTTCAGCTATCGTGTCTGCAAGGTGGACGAGGAGACCGGTACAAATCTTATCATAAGCTCTGTTCGTGGAAACATCAAAGTGCCGCTGCTTATGGCGCCTCTTATCTTTCTGGGCACCGTACTCACCCACCTTACGGGCGGTTCGGCAGGACGTGAGGGTGCGGCTTTGCAGCTTGGCGGGAGCATTGGAGCAAAGGTAGGCGAGTTTTTAAAGCTTGACGAAAAAGACTCCAGCCTTGTGATAATGTGCGGAATGAGCGCAGTGTTTGCAGCACTTTTCGGCACGCCTTTGACTGCGACTTTTTTCGCTATGGAAGTAATAAGCGTGGGCGTTATATACTATGTGGGTCTTGTGCCTTGCATAGCTTCCTCTCTTATCGCATATAAAATATCGCTGTTGGCAGGCTTGCGCCAACAAAGTTCAACATAACAGGCATACCAAGGCTTTCCCTTGTGTCTGTGACCCAGATAGCGGCGCTTGCGGCTCTTTGTGCGGTAATATCCATACTCCTTTGCATGGTAATGGAGTTTTCACATTCAAGATTTCAGATGTATCTGCCTAACACATATCTCAGGATAGCTGTAGGTGGCGTTGTGATCATTGCATTGACTTTGCTTGTAGGTACAAGGGATTACAACGGAGCAGGCGTAGACGTTATCGTGGCGGCTTTAGAGAAAGGTAAGGCGCACCCGGAAGCCTTTGCCCTGAAAATGCTTTTCACCGCCATAACTATAAATACAGGCTTCAAGGGCGGTGAGATAGTCCCGACCTTCTTTATCGGAGCAACTTTCGGCTGTACAGCCGCAGGCTTTTTGGGGCTTGACCCATCATTCGGTGCGGCTATAGGTCTTGTGGCACTTTTCTGTGGCGTTGTGAACTGCCCTGTGGCTTCCATACTTCTCAGCTATGAGCTTTTCGGTGGAAGCGGGCTTGTGCTTTTCGCGGTCGCCTGCGGAGTAAGCTATATGCTTTCGGGCTATTACGGACTTTATTCCAGCCAGAAAATAATGTACTCAAAGACAAAGCCCGAATATATCAACATAAATGCAAAATAAAAGAGAGCCAAAGCGGCTCTCTTTTTTTGCCTATTCACTCATTGTTATGCTCTCAAATTTACCCCTTGTGACCTTGATAAGGTCTTTCGGAGAAAGCATTATCTGCGACCCGATACGTCCGCCGCTTATGATTATCTCCTCAAACTGCTCCGCAGAGCTGTCAACTACCGTCATGTACTGCTTTTTCATACCGAGAGGTGTACAGCCGCCACGAATGTAGCCCGTAACAGAGTTTATATCCTTCACATGAAGCATCTCGACCGACTTTTCGCCCACAGACTTTGCCGCCTTTTTCATGTCAAGCTCCTCTGCGATAGGGATAGCGAAAACATAGTAATTTCCGCTTTTTCCCACTGTTACAAGGGTCTTGAACGAGCTTTCATATGGCTGACCGAGCATATCTGCAATGTGTATGCCGTCGATAAACTCGTCGCACTCGTATGTGTTGACCTTGTATTTTACCTTATTTCTGTCAAGAATACGCATGGCGTTAGTCTTGACTTCCTTATCCTTTGACATTTTTTATCGCTCCCAATAAAATATTGCCCCTATTTCTCCCTTGAAAGCTTCACAGTGTCAGCAATTATCTCGGCACACATTTCGTAGCCAAGCCTACCGCTGTCAAGGCACATATCATAGCTTGAAATATCTCCCCACTTTTTGTTGGTGTTGGAGTTGTAATAGTCGGCACGTTTTTTGTCATACTTTTTGAGCCTTGCTTCCACCTCGTCCTCGGAGATGTTGTGCTTCTCAATTGCGCACTCCTGACGCTTCTCAAAGCTTGCATTAATGAAGACATTCAGCGTCTTGACTTTGTTTTTCAGTATAAAATCTGCACATCTGCCCACGATAACGCAGTTTCCCTTTGAAACAAGCTCCATTATTACCTCTGTTTCAGCGGCGAATATCTTCTCTGTTATAGGATACTCTTTCTCCTTTGAAAACAGATTTATCGGTGTTTTGAGAATGCTCAGAGCGGCTTCCTCGTATTTTTGTATCTCGCTCATTGCAATGCCACTTTTTTGTGCCGCCATGTCGATTATCTCTCTGTCATAGCATGGGATACCAAGCTTTTCAGCCACAAGCTTACCGATAGTCGAACCGCCTGCGCAATAATGTCTGCCGATAGTGATAACTTTTATTTCAGCCATTTTCTGTTTCTCCTTTTGCAGTATTTTTTATTTTTTTTGTCGGGCTTCTGCCCTTTTATACAGTATAATATATTTGCTTGTTATTGTCAATAACATATTGGTTACACTTTGTTTAAGCTGGAGTAATAAAACTCCTCATAAAACGGAAAAGGACCGACCCTATGGTCAGCCCTCTTTCGTAGTAAGGAAAGTAAAATGAATAAAACGAAAAATTCCTATTTATCAGCGTTGGCTTCTTTTATTTCGATATAAGCCTTCATAAGCTTGATAGCACCGTCAACGCCTGTTTTGGACGAGTTGATACAAAGGTCATAGTTCTTTGCTTCGCCCCACTTCATGTCGGTGTAATAATTATAGTATGAAGCTCTCCGCTTATCAGTCTTGCGGATAAAGTCCTCAGCTTTGTTTTTTTCAATATCGTATCTCTCAAGGATACGCTTTTTCTTTTCGGCAGTGTTGCCGGAAATGAAGAAGTCGATAATATTAGGCTCATTTTTCAGAACATAGTCAGCACAACGTCCTACAATAACACAAGGACCCTTCTTTGCAATGTTCTTGATAGTTTCAAACTGAGCCAAGAATATCTTGTGATTCAGCGGCATATCAGGATTGATCCTGCCGTCTGCACTTACAGGGTAATTACCCATGACCAGTGAGAAAAGAAAGCTGTTAGTATAGGACTCGTCGTTCTTAACAAAAAGCTCCTGACATATACCGCTCTCTTTTGAAGCCATTTCCAAAAGCTCTTTATCATAGAAAGGTATGCCCAGATCATCAGCAAGCTTCTTGCCTATTTCACGTCCTCCGCTGCCAAATTCACGGCTGATAGTAATAATCGATCTCATAAAACATATCTCCCTTCTTTGATATATTCTTTTTAACGTACATTTATTATAGCACATTTTTTGTGATTTGTACATAAAAATCCGTAAAATTCTTGCACAAATTTATGTATTTTATATTGTGCATTTTGCGTACAAATATATTTAACAAATTCGTGACAAATGCAAAGGCAACAAAAAAAGCGGGACGAATGAACGTCCCGCTTGAAAATACTGAATTATTCAGCAACGTTAGCGTTTGCTTCCTTGATGATGTAATCAACAGCCTTCTGGTTCTCAGCAACGCACTCTGTCCATGTAGTAGCTCCGCCGCCTGTTATCATTGTAGCCTGGTTTACTGTCTGCATAAGTGTTGAAAGCTCAGCAGATACGCCGTCCTGGAAATCAAATACAGGATTCTGTCTAGCCAGATCGTAAATTGTCTTACGCATCTCGATCATATCGTCTGACCAGCCGTAGTCGTTCTTGAGCTGTTCTTCTGTAATGTTCTGTACCTCAGAGTTTGCAACCTTGCAGCAGTTTACGTACGCATTGAAGCCGTCTGGGTTTGGAGCGTTCTTGCAGAGGAGATAGCCGTTTACACCTGTAGATACATAGTACTTGTCAGAATCGTCCATTCTTGGCATTGGAACGAACATAACCTCGCCGTCCTTGACGCTTCCGAATGTCTTAGTCTTTTCAGGAGTATCCTCGAGAGCCCATGTGCCGATAGGAATGAACAGTGTGAGCTGTGAACCAAGACCTTCACCGTTAGCTCCGTCACCTCTTGTATTCCAGTTGTTGCTTGATCTGTCGAATACAACGTTGTTCTTCTCAAGGTTGTACATAAGATCCTGAACTGTGCCAACTTCAGCCTTGCCCATGTTGTTTACAAGCTTGCCGTCCTCAAGACCGATAAGTGGATAACCGCAAGTATCGTTAAGAGCCTTGCCGTACCAGTAACCATCAAGAGCATATCTGTCAGCTTCAGAGTCTGCAAAGTCAAGGCACATCTCTGTGAACTTGCTCCATGTCCACTCGTCATTAGCATAAAGCTCAGCAGGATCGTCATAGCCAAAGTCTGATATTGTCTTTGTGTTGTATACACAAACATACTGTGGTCTTACGTCGATAGCAGCTACATAGTGCTTGCCGTTGAATACGAATGAATCGTTAAGTGTCTGTGATGATGACCAGATGTCTGAGCTGAAATCAACTACATCGTCGATAGGCTCGAACATGGCCTTGATAGCACCCTTAGGGAATGCGTCCATGTCATCAGCAGGGAAGAAGTCAGGTGAGTCGTTAGCCATAACTGCCTTAGCAAGATCAGTATATCTGTTGTCCCAAGTTGTCTGAACGTACTCGATCTTTCCACCATACTTAGTCTGGAAAAGTGAGATAGCAGGTGATTCTGACTTACCATCACTAGGGTTGATGTCATAGTGAGCCATCCACTTGATAGTCTTGTTTGAAAGCTCGATGTCAGGGAGCTTATCCTGAAGTGCATTTACCTGCTCCTTCTGATCATCTGTCATAGCCTTAGCTTCCTTCTTGGAAGATGAGCTGTCACTTGATGAGCTGCCACAAGCAGCCATGCTGCAAGCCAGTGAAAGCGCACAAGCAGCAGCGAAAATTCTCTTTGCCATTTTCATTATAGTAACCTCCTTGATAATAGACGAATGTTCCTTACCCAAAAAACGTTCATCTGTTACGATCGACAAGCATTGTTACCCGACAACGCTTGCCATAACGCTTATTTTTCGTCCTTACTAATGATAACAAAAAGTTTAAATTTAGTCAATCAGCATTTTGCAATATAAAGCTCAAGCGTTTTTGTTGATTATGACAAAGGTGTGTTGAATTTGTGTGAGTATTCGTTTTCAGAAAACGTTTTCGCGATTTCGCTCATACATATTAATAAAAAGTTTACAATTGTTGTATACAGCTTTTACATTACTGTACCACCTGTCTTTTGTCAGCAGGTGAGAGTTTGAATGTCCTCTTGCGACAGGGCAGGGTGAACGGCACGGTTTATGCCCATTGCAATGAGCTTTGCGCAGTTTTCCGAAAGTTTGTCGGCAGTTTTCGGAGCGACCATGATGTTTTCGGAGCTTTCAGGTGCTGTCTGACCGAAAATATGCTGTGCGGCAGTGCAAAGGTCTATGACCGTTGGCACACCTATAGCAATGCACTTTACCCCGAGGGTCGAAAGCGAAAGCTCTTTTCGTGCGTTTTCGACTCCGCTTCCCGGAGAAATGCCTGTGTCGCAAAGCTGTATTGTCCTGCCAAGATTTGAGAGTTCGCTGCAAGCCAGTGCGTCAACGGCAATGACAGCCTGCGGTGTTACACGCTCTGCAATTGCTTTTACCTGCTCTGAGG
Source organism: Ruminococcus sp. AM31-15AC (assembly GCF_003462045.1). Classification (NCBI taxonomy): domain Bacteria; kingdom Bacillati; phylum Bacillota; class Clostridia; order Eubacteriales; family Oscillospiraceae; genus Ruminococcus; species Ruminococcus sp. AM31-15AC. Next base: position 20,392 of record NZ_QTYG01000029.1, read on the forward strand.
ATTCTATTCCCGTGTTTCCAAGCACTCCTGTCTGTATCACTGTGACCTCGCCCAGATCGTCAGTATCAATCTCTTTTGCAAGGCTTTTTATGTGGCGTGTAGCGAAGATCTTTTCAGCGGTAAGAGGGCCAACAGCGTCGGAAGTCAGGGCATAGTTCCCAAGCCCTACTGCCAAAAAACGTTCACAACCACCGCAAAGCTCCCTTATGGCTTTTGCTATGACTTCTGCACGCTCACGAAAACTGTCGCTGTACATATCGAATGTTGAATCTGTGGCGGTAAGGGTGATGTATCTGCCGACAGGTCTGCCAAGCTTTTCGGCGGCTTCCTGTGTTTCTATGGTGATGTCCGTTACCTCAAGCCTAGCGTTTTCAATAACCCTGTTTTTGACTTTCACTCCCTGAAGCTTTTCCGCACCGCCTGCCTGAGAAAAGCTTTCCGCCGCCATATCCGTTCTAATGCTCATTTTATTCACCTTTCTGTGATATCGTGTAAGTTTTTGTGTGTTCCTACAATTTAGACCGCAAAATTTCTATATTTTTTTCAGTAAACCCCCTTGCAATTTCTTTTGAAATGTGGTAAAATATTTTACAAGGCTTGTTTAAAGGGCTTTCCGCATTTCCTCTCAGTCTGCGGATAGCTTGTGCAAATAAGTGCAAATTTATACAGAATGAGGGAGGTGTCGGTATGCCAAACATTAAATCCGCTAAGAAGAGAGTCAAGGTTATCAACACTAAGACAATGAGAAACAAGGCTGTAAAGTCTGATCTTAAAACTGCACTCAAGAAGGCTGACGCTGCTGTAGCTGAGAATGCAGAAAACAAGGAAGAAGTAGTAAGAGCTGCTATCAAGAAGGTAGATATGGCTTGCACAAAGGGCATTATGCATAAGAATGCTGCTGCAAGAAAGGTATCACAGCTTGCTAAGAAGCTTGGCTAATTTTTCAAAGTAGCTTACAAGACCGTTCCGAATGGGGCGGTCTTTTTTGTGTATTGGTCTGTACTATATAAATAGTATACTTTGTTGGTCGTAGTTGACTTTTGGGAGCTGTTATAGTATAATTGAGTTGATAATAATGCAGGGGAGGGATTTTATGACGTATCGTGTTGGGAAATATACGCTGCCTGAATACAGTGTGCTTATGTCGGTGTATGACCGTGAGCTTCCTGAGAACCTTAACGAGAGTCTTGAGTCTATGCTCATGCAGTCATATCCTCCCTCTGACTTCGTGCTTGTGTGCGACGGCAAGCTCACCTGCGAGCTTAATATTATCGTGAAGTCTTTTCAGGACGAGTTCAAGCATATTTTCCATATCGTTCAGATAGACGAGAACGTGGGCGTTGGAAAGGCTTACAACGAGGGCATAAAGGCGTGTAAATGCGATTATATCGTGAAAATGGACAGCGACGATATATCTCTCCCTAACCGTTGCTTGAAGCAGATGACCCTTTTTGCGGTGAAACCTAAGCTTGATATCATCGGCACATATGTGGAGGAGTTCGACACTGACACCGACGAGGTAGTTTCGGTGAAAAAAGTGCCTGTCATGCATAAGGATATCGCTTCATATTCCAAACGACGCAACCCTTTCAACAGGCAGTCTGTGGCTTTTCGCAAGTCCTTTGCGGAAAAGATAGGCGGTTACAGTGACCTTAAAATGTGCGAGGACTATGAGTTTATCGCACGAATGTTACAGCATGGTGCAAAGGGGCAGAATATACCAGAGGTGCTTGTGCGCTACCGCATTGATGAAAATACTGTGGATACACGCAAAAGCTGGGAGCATACAAAGGCTTTCATTCGTGTGAGGTGGATAATACATCGCTCAGGGTATACCGGCTTCCGTGATTTTTTCATGCCATGCGCTTTACAGCTTGGCTTGTTTATATTTCCCAGAAAATTCACCCGTTGGGTATACAGAACGTTTCTCAGAAAATAATATATTTCTATATGAAAATATGAACCCGATGCCATTTGGGTTCATATTTTTTTAGCTCAAATCAAAGTAAACGTTATCAATTTTGAACATGATGTTAAACATTGAAAATGGCTATTGACAATGGTTTTTTATATGATATATTTAAAAGTATGGAATATAAAGCCTAAAGGCGAGAGCTTCGCAAAGTTTGGCTTTATAAAAATTTGAATATTTTAAATATTAATGATAAGGAGAACATTATGCGTGAAATAATGAAAAGAACAGTTGCTGCCGTTATGGCAGTGCTTATCGCTTGTGCGGCGGCAGGCTGCAGCAGCACAGGAAACAGCAGCTCAGGCAGTTCGTCAGCAGGCGAAACTACCACCACAACAGCCCCTGTCGTTGAGGATATGGGCAACATCGACCTTTCAGACGTAACAACAGAGTATGACGTTCCTGAGGATTTCAGCTATGAATCCGAGGCGGAGGAGGGAACTCTTTCGGGAGGTGCGGCAGTGCTTGATAAGAATTTTCTTGGTAAGTTTTCTGGCGATGGCTTCGTTTCCATAGGCTCATCGGGAGATATGGTGGAGTTCGAGATAGATTTTCCTGCAAAGGGAAGCTATAATATTACTCTCACAATGGCGGCAGACGGCGAGGGTCAGTCAAATCTTATCACTGTCGACGGTGCGGCACTCACGAACTTCACATCGACCACAACAGAATTTGGCGACACTGTGGCTGAAAACGTGCTTATCGACGAGGGTACTCATAAGATAGGCATAAAGGGCGACAATGGTCATATCTATATCGACAGGATAAAGATAACCCCGGCTCCTGCTATCGACCTTTCACAGTATGAGGTATCAAATCAGCTTTCAAACCCTAACGCTTCTGACGAGGCAAAAAGACTTTATAACTTCCTTACAGACGTTTATGGCAAGTATACTATCTCAGGTCAGTTTTCAGGAGATAACGAGGGCAAGGACTGCCGTGAGTTCAAGGAGATAAAGAAGCACACAGGCAAGACGCCTGCTATACTTGGTCTTGACGTTTCAAACCTTTCAAACAGCGCACTTTCACATGGCGCAGGCGGCGGAGATATGGTACCTTTGCAGGCTATGGATTGGTACAACAATGAAAACGGTATAGTTTCACTTTGCTGGCATTGGTATGCCCCTGATAAAAACCTGGAAAAGAACGGCGGAGCATGGTGGCAGGGCTTCTATTCTGAATACACAGACTTCGACCTTGCAAAGGCTCTCAGCGGCGAGGACAAAGAGGGCTACGATTCTATCATAGCTGACCTTGACCATATGGCAGGGGTACTTAAAGAGCTTGCAGACGCAAACGTGCCTATACTTTGGCGACCTCTCCACGAGGCGGCAGGCGACCCTAAGTATCCCGGCAACGCATGGTTCTGGTGGGGTTCAGCAGGAAAGGACGCATACATTCAGCTTTGGCAGCTCATGTATGATAAGTTCACAAATGAGTATGGTCTTAACAACCTCATCTGGGTATGGAACGCACAGAATCCTGACTGGTATCCGGGAGATGAGTATGTTGACATAATGGGCTATGACTGCTATCCTGCAGAGCAGGACAGCTCCTCGCAGAAGTGGTATTACGACCTTGTTAAGTCAAGCACATCCACAAACAAGATAATCGCAATGACAGAGAACGGTTCGATATTCGACCCTGACGGAGCATTCAACGACGGCACACGCTGGGCGTGGTTCAGTACATGGAACGGCGAGTTCTGTATCAAGGATAAACAGCTTTCAGATCAGTACACCACATTTGACGAGTGGAACAAGATCTATAACAGCGAAAGAGTTCTCACCCTTGACGAGCTTCCAAACCTGAAATGCTATCCAATGGATACTGAAAAGTATCTGGAGGAGCATAAGTAAATTCGGATAATATAAAAACTGCGGACGGCAAAATGCTATCCGCAGTTTTTTGTTGTGTAGGGGACATCTTAATTATTGTTCTGTCCTATTTTGTTATCAGCTATAAATATTCAGTATGCAAGGTGCAACATAAACCACTATCATCACTATAGCTCCCGCACCGATAACAGCCACAAGTGCAGCGGCTTCCATAGTTTCTCCGAATTTCAGTTTCTTTCTTATGAAGAAATATCCTGCTGTCAGCGCAATGCCTGCGATAGTCAGTGCAAGACCTGCATAAAAGCCATTTGGCACGCTTGTTACAGTTATTGTGTTCTCGCCCTCCTGCAAGTCAAAGCTTACAAGGTCACCGAAAACCTTGTCATATGAAACAGCCTTGCCGTTGACCTTTATTTTCAGACCCTCCTGATATGGTATCTGAAGCACACATTTCTGTCCTGCCTTTGCGTTCACGCTTCCTGAAAGCTTGCCGTCACTGTCTGTAAGACCGGCGGTCTGAACCTGTTCAAGTGCCTTTTCAAGCACATTGTGGTGAAGCCCGAAAACGCCATAGGAACGGCAGCCTGTGATGCCTTTTTTCAAGGTCACACGCACGTTGACGTGTTCATTTTCAAATTCTCCAAGCTTCAAAAGCCCGTTGCTTGACTGTGACGGATAATCCATCTGCATTACCTGACCATTCACTGTTACCATGAGCTTCCGTTTATATCCTCGCTGAGGCTGTTTGAAAGTTTGTCAAAGCAGTCAAAATAAAGTGTCTGCTTGTCCGTCACATCTATGCTGTAGTCCATGTAGGCTACATTGCCTGTGGTGTTGAAGGTGTAGTTCGGTTTAAAGTTACTGTCGTCCTGCACACCATAGATCGTGGTGTATTCGTAGTCTGTGATAAGCTCGTCACCGTTGCCGCCGAAAAGCTGTTCAAAAAGCTTCTTCTGAACGTTGCTTCTTGTGCCTGTGGATAGCTCCTCACTGCCGCTAAGGTCAGCGTCGGTCACAATGCCAAGTGGGAGATAGTATTCTGTCGGCACTATCTCGTAGGTATCGTTTGAATATACAGCGTCAGCCGAGCCTGTACTTTTTTCAATAAGATATTTTACTGACAGCAAAGCGTCAGTAAGCTCCGTTCCGCCATATGAGCCTACCTCCATCCAGTAAGAGGAGTAGCCAAGCTGCTTCATCATGTACATATAATCACGGCTTGTGAGGGAGGTGTAGTGGCTCAGGGAATTGTAGCCCATTGAGCCGACCAGATTGACCTCGAAAAGCTTGCTTGCGGTCTTTACTCTGTAAAAGCCATCTGTTTCGTCAAGCCTGTCTGAAAGATCCATTATCTTCTGATGATTAGCCGCACGGAGAGTATTGTTCATGCTTGGGGATACCATATAAATGTTCACGTTTGCGTATGACTCAGCCGCAACGAACATTGCAAGGAAGATCGCAAATATCTTCTTTGATATCCAGCCCTTTTTGTGCAGCAGAACGACAATCGCATAAAATGCCGCCGCCACAATGAAAAATTCAAGGCAAAGCTCAAAGGCGGTGCTGTCCTGCCAAAGACTTGAAGTGTATTTTGATATTCCCGAGCGGTTGTTTTCAACAAAGCCCTCAGAGAAGTTGTAAAAGCCGTAGATAAGTGCCGCAAGTATCAGGAAAATAACAAAGTGGTCGCAGTGTTTCTTTCCTTTTGCCACTGCGTTTTCCGATGAAAGAAAATATCCTGCGCAGATAAGTGCAAAGAATATGGTAATGAAAGCGTATCTGCATGGGAACGACATATAGCTTCCCGTGTGCCACATAAGGTTCGCAGGTTCTATTAAAATAGGTACGAGCATCAAAAAGAGCATTATAAGGTCGGTGTTAAGACGCTTGCTGCGCTTTTTGCCGTCAAGAAGAAATACCGCAACTATCACTATCACCGAAGCCGTTGACAACAGCAGGCAGAATGTGGTGTTGTAGTTTGTGATGAATGAGGCGGTTTCGATCTGTTGGATAACTGATTTAGAACGTCCGCTTGACAAGAATTGCAGGAAGCATGGTATCCATACCACCGCTGAAAGCAATGCACCAAGGAGCGAGCCTATAACAAATCTGCATGGAACGTCCTTGTATTTTTCCTCCTTGCGGTAACGCCAGCAGCAAAGAGCCATGAAAAGCAGTATGAATACAACTATCATGTAGCTGATGTAGTAGTTCACTATCATCATAAGTGTGAGCATGACAGTGTATGGGATAATGCGCTTTTTCTCGAAAAGCTCCCTGAATGCCACCATAAGAAGAGGGAAAAGATACATCATGTCAAGCCATATGTTGTTCTGATAATAGAGCATTCCATAGCCGCAGAATGCGTATATGACGCTGAGTACAGCGCCAATGTAAGGATCGAGCTTTTTTTGACAGGAGCGGAAATATATCTGCGCCGTTACAGCCGCTGTCATCATTTTAAGCACTGTGAGAATGTTCACAAGGTAGATTATGTCAGCCTTGTCAACAAAAAGCACAAGCAGGGTGTAGGGGCTTGCGATAAAGAAGAAGAAAACGCCCCACAGGTCCATTCCTCCTGCATTGTGGAAGTTAAGGAACATTCCGTCCTTGCCTGTGAAAATATCCTTGAAGTCGGTGAGCAGAGGTATCACCTGCTGTGACATATCACACCATGATACAGTTCCGTCACCAAAAGGGTAAAGCCCATGCCGATAAAAAGCAAATCCCATTATGAGCAATACAGCCAGAGGTGGGAAGATAAAGGGCAGGGCTTTTTTCAGCTTATCCATTTTGTTCAGTCCTCCATACATAACATAGTTTTATATTTTTCTTTAAAAAAACATTATAATTATACTCCATTAAGAGCCAAAAATCAATATTAAATAAGCCAACTTTAGGCTTCGTATGATGAAAATTATGTGAAAAACATGGTCTGATGTTGATTTTTTTGCAGTGAGGTGCTATAATAGGCTAGTGAAAAGGCAGAAATGTCATTAATGATGATCGAAAGGACGATAAAAAATGAAACTAAAAAAACTATTCAGAGCATTGGCTCTTTGCACAGCAGGCGTGCTTGCCTGCGCAGTTCTTACAGCCTGTGGAGATAAGGGCGACAGCTCGTCACAGACCTCTGCGGCTGACACTGACAAGAAGTTCGTTATCACGCTTTATGCCAATGATGCACCTATAACCTGCGAGAACTTCGAGAAGCTGGTAAAGGAAAAGTTCTATGACGGACTTACTTTCCATAGAGTCGTAGACGGCTTTATGGCACAGGGCGGTGACCCTAACGGTGACGGCACAGGCGGAAGCAAGGAAACTATCAAGGGCGAGTTCTCGGCAAATGGCGTTGAAAACAAGCTGAGCCATACAAGAGGCGTTGTTTCAATGGCAAGAGCCAATGATATGGACAGTGCTTCAAGCCAGTTCTTTATCTGCTACAGCGATAAGGATACTTTCCTTGACGGACAGTATGCGGCTTTTGGCATGGTAACAGAGGGCATGGACGTTGTTGATGACTTCCTCAAGGTGGAGAGAACAACAGGTTCAGACAACGCACAGTCAAAGCCTGTTACGCCTATCAAAATTGTAAAAGCTGAAATGATAGACGATGATGCAGACGGCAACCACAGAGTTCAGTTCACAATGGATTTCTAAGCTGATTTTCACAAAGAGGTGTCCCCATTGGGTGGATACCTTTTTTGTTTACTAAAATGGTTTGGCAAAACAAAAAATTCATAATTTATATATCAAATCACTGATAAAAGCTATTGCAAAAAGCCGTGTGTTCAGTTATAATATATGATATAGGTTTATGCACAGTCGGTATTGTAGGGCTGTCGCTATCAATTTTTGAAAGGAATGTATGTTATGAAGAAATTTGCAGCAGGACTTATTGCAGTGGCAATGAGCGTTACAATGCTTGCAGGCTGCGGAGTGCCTGCTAATACAGTTCACAGCGTTGACGATTTGGAGGGCAAGACTATCGGTGTTCAGCTTGGAACAACAGGCGATATCTATGCCGAGGACGTTAAGGACGCTAAGGTAGAAAAATACAACAAGGGTGCTGACGCTGTTCAGGCTCTGAAGCAGGGCAAGATAGACGCTGTTATAATCGACGCTGAGCCTGCTAAGGTATTCGTTGAGAAGAACGACGATCTTGAGATCCTTGACGAGCCTTTTGCTGAGGAAGAATACGCTATCGCTATGAAGCTTGACAACACTGAGCTTCAGACAGCTGTCAACGGTGCTCTCAAGGAGCTTAAGGCTGATGGAACACTTGACGCTATCAAGGCAAACTACGTTGGCGAGAACGCTGGCAAGAACCCATACAAGTCACCTGATAATGTCAGCAGAGATAAGGGTACGCTTGTAATGGCAACAAACGCTGAGTTCCCTCCATATGAGAGCAAGGAGAACGATAAGGTCGTTGGTATCGACGCTGATATGATGCAGGCAGTTTGCGACAAGCTTGGTTATGAGCTTAAGATAGACGATATGGCATTTGATTCTATCATCTCAGCTGTTCAGTCAGGCAAGGCAGACGTTGGCGTTGCAGGTATGACAGTTACACCTGACAGAGAGAAAAACGTTCTTTTCTCTGACACTTACACATCATCAAGTCAGGTAATAATCGTAAGAAAGAAATAATTTTTCACACTTCGGCTGTCGTAGAGCGGCAGCCGAAATTATTTTGATAAAGAACAGGAAGTGCTGAATTGAACAAATTGATCGACGATTTCCAGCAAAATTTTTTGGACGAGAGCCGTTGGCATTATCTTACCAATGGTCTTAAAACAACACTTATCATAACCTTCTTTGCGGTCATACTTGGCTTTGTGTTGGGATTTCTTGTGGCTATAGTCCGCTCTACTCATGATAAGACAGGCAAAATGAAGATACTAAACGCCCTTTGCAGAGTGTATCTTACAGTGATAAGAGGAACTCCTATGGTAGTTCAGCTCCTTATAACATATTTTGTTATTTTTGGAAGCGTGAACATAGACAAGACTCTTGTGGCTGTGCTTGCATTCGGCGTGAACTCAGGCGCATATGTGGCTGAGATAGTCCGTTCAGGTATCATGTCAGTTGATAACGGTCAGTTTGAAGCAGGAAGAAGCCTTGGCCTTAGCTATCGTCAGACAATGATATCAATCGTTCTTCCGCAGGCTTTTAAAACTGTTTTGCCTGCCCTTGCAAACGAGTGCATAGTTTTGCTTAAAGAAACCTCTGTTGCAGGATATATCGCAATTCAGGATCTTACAAAGGGCGGAGATATAATCCGTTCTCAGACGTTCTCGGCATTCATGCCGCTTATAACAGTTGCACTTATTTACCTTATAATGGTAGTTGTGCTTACTCATCTGGTAGGAAAGCTTGAAAGGAGGCTGTCGCAAAGTGATAGACGTTAAACATCTCAGCAAGTCTTTCGGCGAGGTCGAAGTGCTGAAAGATATAAACGAAACTATCGACAAGGGCGAAAAGGTCGTTATCGTTGGTCCGTCAGGCTCAGGAAAATCCACCTTTCTCCGCTGTCTTAACCTTATGGAAAAGCCGACCTCAGGTGATATATTCTTCGAGGGCGAGAACATCACTCAGGCGAACGAGCATGAAATGAACAAGCTCAGACAGAGAATGGGCATGGTTTTTCAGCATTTCAACCTCTTCCCACATCTTACAATAAAAAAGAATATCACTCTTGCCCCTGTGAAGCTTGGGCTTATGACAGCCGAGGAAGCCGACAAAAAGGCGGAGGAGCTTTTGGAAAGAGTTGGTCTGCCTGATAAGGCTGACGAGTATCCTTCAAGGCTCTCAGGCGGTCAGAAACAGAGAATAGCCATTGCACGTTCACTGGCGATGAACCCAGAAGTAATGCTTTTTGACGAGCCTACTTCTGCACTTGACCCTGAAATGGTGGGCGAGGTGCTGGAGCTTATGAAACAGCTTGCAAACGACGGAATGACAATGGTTGTCGTTACCCACGAAATGGGTTTTGCAAGGGAAGTTGCTTCAAGAGTTCTGTTTATGGCAGACGGAAAAATACTTGAGCAGAACAGGCCGTCAGAGTTCTTTGCACACCCTGAAAATCAGCGTTTGAAAGATTTTCTCTCAAAAATCATATAGAAGTCAACACCGCACAAGGGGCGCCTATCGCCTTTGTGCGGTGTTTTTTTGTTTGCAAAGGTCTAAAATGCTTGACATTATGGGCGTTATGGTCTATTATTATTTTATACGACTTTATTTTAATAGGAGATACATAAATGAGTTTAAAAAATGCTTTCACCATTATTTTCGGCAAGCTTATGGTAAAAACTCTGCACCTGCTTGGCAGGGACGCAGGCAACTTTCCCGGGCTTGTACTGTGGACTATAAATAAAGACTGCCTGAAGGCTTTCAAGGTGGATTGCCCTATCGTTGCTGTCACAGGCACCAACGGCAAGACCTCTGTTACAAACTATCTCAGCCACATTTTTGCAAGCGGTGGAAAGAAGATAATCACAAATCCTGAGGGAAATAACCTTGATACGGGAATATGCTCCCTCCTGCTCAATCACTGCGATATGAGGGGAAGAGTCCATGCCGATTATCTTGTGCTTGAAACTGACGAGTCCCACGTTCCTGTGGTCTATTCAAAGCTCAATTTGCAGACCCTTGTTCTGCTGAATTTCTTCCGTGACCAGCTTGACAGAAACGGCGAGGTGGAAACACTCATTCTCAAGGTGAAAAAGTTCCTTGAAACATTTGAGGGCAACGTTGTTCTCAATGCCGATGACCCAAACGTGGCAAGACTTGGACTTGCTAACCCCAATAATAAGAATATCCACTATTTCAGCGTTGACAGATATCAGGGCGCAACGGATAAGCCTTATGAGGTGGGCGAGGGCAAGTTCTGTCCTTTCTGCGATACTGAGCTTGTCTATGACTATTATCAGTATTCACATATTGGAAAGTTCCATTGCCCGAAATGCGGTTTCGGCAATATAGAGCCTGAGGTGGAGATAAAGAACGTTGACCTGACTGTTCCGTCATTTGAAGCAGACGGGGAAACATATAAGACCGCTCATAACAGTATCTATTATATGTATAACATGGCGGCTGTCTATACTGCCGCAAAGCTCTATAATTTTGATAAGGCTATATTGCATGACACTTTCCAGCATTTCGAGGTGAATAACGGCAGACTTGAACGCTTTGAGGTAGACGGTTCTAACCTGCTTGTGAACCTTGCCAAAAACCCTGTTGGCGCAAATATGACCCTGCGTGTGATGAATGAGCAGGCAGGCTCAAAGGAACTGCTTTTTGTCCTTAACGATAACCTTGCAGACGGTCATGACGTTTCTTGGATATGGGATATAAACTTCTCTGTGTTCAATAATGTTGACAGAGTTGTGACTTCTGGTACGAGAGCATATGATATCGCAATAAGAATAAAATGCTCAGGCTATGACCCTGACAAGATATTCGTTTATCCTGATCTTGACGAAGCAACAGCGTCACTCTTCTCCACAAAGGGAGATAAGTTTGCCATAGCCAATTATACTGCTATCCAGCCGACAAGAGCCGCAATAAAAAGATATAAGAGCCTGAAAGAAAACGGGGAGGAAAAGTAAAATGGAAAAACTGAAAATTCTTCATATGTATCCTAATATGCTTGACCTCTACGGTGACAGCGGCAACGTTGAAGTGCTTTCTTACCGCTGTAAAATGCGTGGCATAGAGCTGGAAGTTTCAAAGCATCTTATTGGTGACAAGGAAACTGATTTCACCCAGTATGATATCATCTATCTTGGTGGCGGTGCTGACTTTGAACAGCAGATACTTGCAGATGACCTTGTTTCCTGTAAGGACAGTATCATGGAAGCTTATAAGGCAGGAACGTTTTTCCTGATGATATGCGGCGGCTATCAGCTCATGGGTCAGTATTATAAGGACTCAAACGGTGAGAAAGTGCCTGGACTGGGGCTTTTTGATTACTATACTGTGGCCTCTACCGATAAAAGATGCAGATGTATCGGTAATATCGTTATAGAAGCTCAGCTTGACGGCGAGAAGTATAAGGTCATAGGCTTTGAAAACCATGGCGGACAGACCACCAACGTAAAGTCGCCCTTCGGAAAAGTCCTTTCAGGCAACGGCAATGAGTTTGAAAGCAGTACCGAGGGCTATATGGAAAAAAGCGTTATCGCAACCTATCTCCATGGACCGCTCCTGTCTAAAAATCCAAAGGTCAGCGACTATGTTATTTCATACTGCATGAGCCGTAAGCTTGGCGAAAAGTATATCCCTGCACCTATAAACGATAAGCTTGAAGAGGATTGCCGCAAACAGCTTTTTGAGAGGCTTGGTGTGTAAAAATGTTTTCACTGTTCAAAAAGAAGCAGGTTCAGAGCGAGCCGCCTCTGAAAAAGAAAATAAAGGATATGAAGTGCAGAAAAATAAACTACGTTGACGAGGGCTTTGATACCCTCGCATCGGAAATGTCTGCCGACCCGAAAGCTATTCTCAGGCTCAAGCCTGTGAACTATTATGCCATAAAAAATAAATATATTATGGGGAAAGTTTATACGTCTGAGGACTATCAGGAGAACTATGTGCAGTTTTTCAGATACGAGTATGACCACGAGTGTGGAAAAACTGATATCTACCCCCTAAGTGCAGAGCTTATGTCAAAGGCTCTTGCAAAGGTGGGCATAATAATAGACCTGAAAGCCCTTGCCAAAGACCAGTGAGGAAACGAAAATGGCTTCAAAACTTGATGAATTTGATATGAAAGCCCCTGTGGCTGACCTGCTTTATCCTTCTGTGGAAAAGCACAACGCAATGAAAAAAAGAGCTGCCGCCCTTGAAAAGCTCCCCAGAGCGTTTGTTGACAATCTGGAGCTTGAAAAGGTGGCTGATTTTATCACGCCCCATTACCAGTATCGTGTAATGAGGCTTTTTTGTGAGGTTTGCGACGATGAGGAGGTAATAAACTACCGCCTTGATATCCTTGATGATTTCATAAGGCTTCCGTCATTGTCTGCCACCATACGCAAGGTGATAAACGTCATGGTGGAAAATGACAGAAAGAACATCTATAATCTTACTACTCCCGACAGCTTTTCACAGCTTGATGATGCCATAAGCGGCTTTGACGCTTACATACAGTGCATGGAGATAATGCACGATTTTTATGGAAAAATGAAAGATAAGATACGCTCAGAGGGCGTAAAAAAGCTTTTTGCGTTCTTTGAGGAGCATTATGGTGACAAGCATTATATATCCCTGAAGGGTGAGATAGAGAAGCTTAAAAAGGCACTCTATGACCGCATAAGAAGCGTTACAGTCGCCATAAACCTCGATGAAAGGCTAGTTCCTGTTTCAGCAGGCATTATAGAGCTTTCAAAAGAGCGTTACGATATAAAGCCGTCCCTTGTTGACAGGATACTTTACCATGGGGCAAAGTTCAACGATAAGGCTGTTGTGAAAAATCTCAGAAAAAAGTATAATGACAGCGAGGTGTCTGACGATAAGCTTATCAACACTGTGGATAAGACCCTTTTTGACGAGCTTAGCGATCTTACTGATACTTTTGTGAAAATGATAGACAAGGTGCTTGCGGAGTATCAGAAAGCAGGCATTGCCGATATGCGCTATATAGACTATCAGCTTGAATACTACATGGGCGCAGTGGCTGTGATAGAAGCCTGTGAAGATCAGGGGCTTAAAATGTGCCGTCCGAAAATTCTTCCTGCAGGTGAGAGAAAAGCCGTCATAAAGGATATCTTTGACCCTGTTTATTTCCGTGAAGCCAGAATATATAATCTTGACCACAAGGAGAAAAAATCCGTTGTCACAAACGATATCACCATGGGAGGCGACAGCGAGGGCTTTTATGTGCTGACGGGCGCAAATAATGGCGGAAAGACCACATTCCTCCGTGCGGTCGGTCTGTGTCAGATAATGGCGCAGACAGGGCTTTATGTGCCTGCTTCATACTGTGAAATATCTCTTGTGGACTATATCTACACTCAGTTTCCACAAGAGGAAAAAACAGGTATCGACACAAGCCGTTTCACCACAGAGATAAAAGAATTCCGTGAAATAAGCGACACTATCACAGCAAACAGCCTGCTTCTTATGAATGAGTCTATCCAAAGCACAACCCCCAGGGAGTGCGTCGAGGTCGCCTGCGAGCTTTTGAGGATATTCTGCAAAATGGGCGTGAGAGGAGTTTTTGCAACACATCTTGTGGATATCGCATACAAGACCGTGGAGCTTAATAAAGACAGCACGCTCAGAACAAAGCTTGCAAGCATTGTCGCCGACGCAGATGATGAAACAGGAGAGCGAAAGTATAAGATAGTCCGTGGAATGCCCCGTGACAACAGCTTCGCTCAGACTATCCTTAAACAATACGGCATAGATATGGAAACGATAGAAAAGCGTATAAGAGAGAATAAAGCCTGATTATTACAAAATTGTAACCATACTTGAAAATTTCTTTGATGTGTGATATACTGAAACATACAACTATGAAGACAGGAGATAAAACCATGAAAAAGATACATAGAACATTGAGCCTTTTTACAGTCGCTGCAATGTGCACCGCACTTCTATGCTCATGCGGAGCGGTGTCTGACAGCTCACAGACCGACAGCAGCTCAAAGGCAGCCACAACTACAACAGCCGACACAACGGCTGATACAACCACCGCAGGGGAGGCGAGCAGTACAGCTTCTGCCGCTTCTGCACCTGACAGCAGTGTTTCAGACAGTTCATCAGCGGTAACGGACGATACAAAGACGAACGGCATAACACCTGCTATGTGGAAAGTGACTTCACCTGAGGGCAACACAATGGTGATGCTCGGCTCTTTCCATGCACTGAAAGATGAGTGCTATCCGCTCCCTGAGGCAGTAACGAATGCGTATAATAATGCTGATATACTTGCGGTGGAGTGCGATATAACCTCCACAAGCGAGGACGGCGAGTATATGAAAAATCTTATGAAGCAAATGCTTTATAATGATAACACAAAGCTCAGCCAGCATATTTCCGAGGAAGCATATTCAGCACTGCAAACATATCTCGGCTATTGGGGCATGGATATTTCCGCCCTGGAGGTCTACAGACCATGGGCTGTTTCAAGCACTCTTGATACCCTGCTTATTCAGGATTCCGGCTTTGACTCGGAAAAGGGTCTTGACAACTACCTTCTTACCACTGCCCACGCAGACGGCAAGGAGATATACGAAGTTGAGTCGGTGGATTTCCAGATGAATCTGCTCATAAACTTCTCTGACGATATATATGACCTTATGTTCAGAAGCTACAAGGGTGAAACCAAGGAGAGCCAAAAGCAGGCTCTTGAAGACCTCTATACCGCATGGAAGTCGGGGGATATCGAAACCTTCCTTGAGGAAGATAACGAGGAGGAGCTTGCAGGCTATACCGAGGAGGATAAAAAGATCGCCGAGGATTATAATAACCAAATGCTCTATGACAGAAACAAGAATATGGCAAAAGCTGCCGAGGATCTTATGTCTCAGGGCAAGAACGTGTTCTATGTTGTTGGAGCGGCACACTATGCGGGCGAGGGAGGAATAATCGACCTGCTTGAAAAAGACGGCTACACAGCCGAGCGTGTGCAGTATTGATGGATTTATAGATTTGTATAGGGGAAAGGGGTAAAAAATAAATGCCACATTCATCAGGGGGAGGCTCTCACAGCGGAGGGTCACACAGCGGCTCAGGCTTTTCCGGCTCTTCATCAAGCTCGGGTGAGTCGAGCGCTAAACACATAAAGCACACAAGCTTTCCCGGGGCAAGAAGATACGTATACTATGAGAACTATCGTCCTGTCTATGTCTATGCTGACTATGATATTCGCAAGGGAACTGCTTCAGGTAAGTTTTTCAGTATACTTGGCAGTGCTGTCAGCCTGCTCTTTGGTATCATGCTTCTTGCCATGTGCTATGATAAGCCGCAAAAAATGGATACAAGTCCATCTTATCACTGCGAGATAAAGGATACGGCAGGGGTCATTGATGATAAGGACAAGGTGCAGAATGCAATTGTTGATTTCTATGACGAAACCGGTATCCCCGTGGAGATAATGACAGTGAACAACGAGGATTGGCAGGGAAGTTATTCAAAGCTGGAGGACTTTGCCTACGATATGTATGTGACGGAATTTGACGACGAGGAGCATTGGCTGGTGGTCTATTCTGAACCTGCATCTCCTGACCCTGATTTTAACGATTGGTACTGGGAGGGTATGCAGGGCGATGATACCGACAATATCATAACTGTAGATGTAGCAGACGATTTCAAAGATCTTATGCAGAAATATCTTACCGCCAACAGCCGTTATGATGTCAGCTCTGCTATAGCAGCGGCTTTTGATGAAACTACGCCAAACGTTATGGACGGTCATGTAGAGTGGCTGTTTGTGATATGGGGACTTCTCATGTCAGGTATCGGGGCTTATGAGATATATCAGACGCTTATCACAAATAAAAAGGCTTACCGAAGCGCAGTGAAATGTGCAAATGATGCAAAAGAGGACACCTGCGAATACTGCGGAAACGTCTATGTTATTGGCACTTGTCATGAGTGCCCACACTGCGGAGCACCGCTCAGACCACATAACGTGGAAACAGAACAGCCTGTCGCAGATGCTGCAAAAAAATAAGAAACCTGCTAAGAAAAATCAATAGGCAAAATGAACAAAGTTGAGAAAAGAAGCAAAGGAAAAAACGATATAGCAAAGCTGACGTTTGAAGGAAGTATTCAAACGCCC
>NZ_QTYG01000003.1:0-108075 GCF_003462045.1 Ruminococcus sp. AM31-15AC
TGAGATTTATACACAAAAAGAATGTATGTTATTTGTTTAATAAGCGTATTCTAATTTGAACAGAGATGTGGTATAATAAAAGATACTGATGAGGTTAATATTTTATATATGAAAGGACGGGAAAGAATGAAATCAGTATCAAAAAGATACCTGAGCTTTATTTTATCTCTTTTAATGGCAATGACCATATTTATTGGTCTTGACCTTGGGGATATAAATGCGCAGGCATTGTCGGGAGATACTCTCAAAAACGCTGACACGGAAGCCATACTTGAAGATATGGGTCTGGGCTGGAATTTGGGCAACTCTCTTGACGCA
Source organism: Ruminococcus sp. AM31-15AC (assembly GCF_003462045.1). Classification (NCBI taxonomy): domain Bacteria; kingdom Bacillati; phylum Bacillota; class Clostridia; order Eubacteriales; family Oscillospiraceae; genus Ruminococcus; species Ruminococcus sp. AM31-15AC. The sequence goes on from NZ_QTYG01000003.1 coordinate 319, forward strand.
ACAGGCGGTTCAGGTCTTGACACGGAAACATCGTGGAGCAATCCTAAAACAACTCAGGCTCTTATAGACAAGGTAAAGTCTTTAGGCTTCAACACAGTGAGAGTGCCTGTTTCTTGGGGCAAGCACGTATCGGGAAGCAACTACACCATAGACTCAGCATGGCTTGCAAGAGTAAAGGAAGTAGTTGACTACTGCTACAAAAACGATATGTATGTTATTTTGAACATTCATCATGACACAAAGTCATCTGCAAGCGCTTCGGGAGCAGGATATTACCCAAGGTCTTCTGCATATTCAAGCTCTGAGAAATTTGTTACCAGCGTATGGTCACAGGCGGCAGAATACTTCAAGGATTATGACTATCATCTTATATTTGAAACATTGAATGAGCCTCGTCTTATCGGCTCCAGCTATGAATGGTGGTTCAACAAGTGGAGCATTCCGTCAGAGGTAAAGGACGCTATAGCCTGCATAAACAAGCTCAATCAGAAGGCTGTTGACACCATAAGAAACACAGGCTCAAACAACAGGGGCAGACTTATCATGTGTCCTGGTTATGACGCTTCCATAGACGGGGCAACTGTTTCAGGCTTCAAGCTTCCTACAGATATCTCAGGCAACAAAAACCGCATCGCTGTATCAGTTCACGCTTACAGCCCTTACAACTTTGCAATGAATATAGATACATCAAATGGTGCAACATCGACTTACTCTTCTTCTATAAAGGAAGAGCTTAAGAACCTTTTCAGCACGCTGAAAAGCAATTTCCGTGACAAGGGTATACCTGTTGTTATCGGCGAGTTTGGCTCAACGGACAAGAACAACACTGCTGAGCGTGTAAAGTGGGCAACGGACTACACTGCGCTTGCAAAAAAGAACAACATTCCATGCGTACTGTGGGACAACAATGCTTTTGCAGTATACAACGGAAACAGCATTGTTCTCAACAGTGAATATCACGGCTACATAAACAGAAAAAACAACACTGTTACAAGCCCTGCAAAGGACGTTATCGAGGCTCTTATGAAGCCTTATGGCAACAGAGTAAATCTTAACTGCTCTTCAAGCGTTACCATAGTTGCGGGACAGAGCAAGAACATTGGCGCAAGCTCATCAACAAGCGGTGCTGTTCTCACATACAAAAGCACGACTCCGTCAATATGCACTGTTGACAAGAACGGAAACGTGACCGCTCTCAAGACAGGCACAGGATATGTTACTGTTACGGCTTCTGCAAATGGTTATGACAGCGTTTCAAAGGACGTTAAGATAGTTGTTTCAAAGAAGAGCCTTAACAACGGACTTATTACGCTTTCAGAAACAAGCTATGTTTATGACGGCACATACAAAAAGCCTACGGCTACAGTTACGTTTGGCGGCAAGGTGCTTCAGGAAGGCAAGGATTACACTATCTCATACAGAAACAATCTGAACGTTGGCGTTACAACTGTTATTGCGACAGGCATGGGCGACTACACAGGTTACACATCAAAGAACTTCACTATCACAAAGCGTGCAATGGCAGGCGGAACAGTTTCAGTGGCTTCAAGCGTTTCATTCACGGGAAGCAATATTACTCCGTCAGTTACAGTAAAGGTAGCAGGCAGGACGCTTACAAACGGCACTGACTACACAGTTTCATACTCAAACAACAAAAACGTCGGCACGGCTAGCGTTTATGTATACGGCAAGGGCAACTATTCAGGCACACTGAGCGCTAAATTTGACATTCTTCCTGCGAAACAGCAGATACAGAAGCTTGAAACCAGATACAAGGGCTTCTATATTGATTGGGCGCAGAAAGGCTCTGCAACGGGATATGACGTCGAGTATTCTGTAAACGCAAACATGAATGGTGCGGCTTCAAGGCATTTGACAGCAAACAAGCCTGACACGCTGACAATAAGCGGTCTGACAGGGGACAAGACATATTATGTTCGTGTTCGTTCCTACACAAACAGAAACGGCAAGGTATACTACGGCGCATGGTCTGATGTAAAGAGCATAAAGACAGCTAACAACGACATCACAAAGGCTACTGTTTCGGGCATTTCCACAAAGGCGTTCACAGGAAAGGCTATCACACAGAACGTAACTGTAAAGGTCGGAAACACTGTTCTTAAAAACGGCACTGACTACACTGTTTCATACTCCAACAACAAAAAAGTTGGCAAGGCTACTGTAAAGATAACAGGCAAGGGCAAGTATGGCGGAGTTATCACAAAGACGTTCAAGATAAATCCTGCAAAGCAGGAGATACAGAAGCTTACGGCTAAGTCAAAGGCATTCTTTATCGACTGGGCGCAGAAGGGTTCTGCTACGGGATATGAGATTCAGTACGCTACAAACTCAAAGTTCACAAGTGCAAAGAAAGTTACCATAACAAACAACAAGACAGACAAGACCACTGTTTCAAGGCTTTCTGCCAACAAGAAATACTATGTTCGTGTGAGATCTTACACAACTGTAGGTGGCACAAAGTATTACGGTGCTTGGTCGGCAACAAAAACTGTCACTACAAAGAAATAAGGCTATATTGGCATAATGAAAATACCGACGGCTCGGGTTGAGCGGTCGGTATTTTTTTGCGATATTTTTCAGTTTGTGGGGAAGCTAGGCGGGTGAACGTTGTTCGCCCCTGCATGGGGTCGGGGTTTTATCCGTTGGTGCTTGCCACAAAGAAGTATGTTATGTAGGACAGGACGATAAATGCAGAAGAAAGATAGCTCAGAGTGCTGACTATGGCTTTGCAGGGGGATTTTTCGGAGCGGCTGCAAAGGTCTGTGAAAAGTCCGATATTTATAAGTCCTATGAGCATACATGGGATTATGTATCTGAAATTCATTGTGCAGATAAAAGGATATCTGATACAGAAGTTATAATAGTTGCCTAAGACAGTGGCATAGACCACTGTGAACATGAGTTTTTCGGTAAATCTTGCGTTGTCGGTCTTTACAAAAAGCACTATGAGCATTGCGATGAACGCTATGACCGCAAGAACCAAGGCTATCCAGAAAAGTGCATATGGCACAAGCATTGCGTTTTCGGGGAAGAAAGTTTCGTTTATGCCCTCGCCGAAAAGCGAGTTTTTAAGCATTGCTATGGTAGGGTTATACTCTTTATAGCTTTCGCCGCCCCACTGCTCAAAGACTATTTTGATCTGTGAGAAGCTGAAGTCTGTAAGGCGGTGTTTGGCTGTAAGGTCGCCTATATACTGGACGTCGGCATTTGAAAGGCTTGGGACATAGTTTGGTTTTATGCCGAAGCACAGGTAGTTTCTCACGCTCCACCAAAGACCAAGAGGACAGCATACTACACCGAAAAGGCACATTTGACCCAGGCGGTTTGCCATATGCTTACGATTTTGCACAAGCGCCACAAAGAAAAGTATGGCTACGGCAGGGGCGATAAGCCTACGGATATTTTTGTCATCATGCCAAGACCGATACAGAGGGCGGCTTTGACGATATTCTTCGCGGTCTGCTCTCTATACCATTTCAGCACGCAATATATTGCTCCCACTGTAAAGCACAGCATGAGAGGGTCGTTATTTATTCCCCCTGACATCAGCACGAGATATGGGTACATACAGCACATACCGAACGGGATAGTCAGGGCTTTGCCTTTAAGATCAAAGAGCCTCAATATCTTATAGACTGTTATCGTTACGGCACAGACATAGAAGAGGGTCAAGGCTTGTATAGCCTCGCACGCCATGTAATACTCTATGCCTACAGAGGCGCAGAATTTCAGCCACACCGCACAGATGATATGATGCAGAGGTGGGTGATAATACTGCCAAAGGGTGGTAGGGTCGAAATTTGGCAGGGCGTGGTTATTATAGATATACTCTATATAGCCTGCGTGACCGCCCTCGCCGCCGAAATACCACACATCATTCTGTCTTGTATAGATATCGGACATAAAGACATAAGAATAGCGCAGGACAAAGCCTGCACCTGCCAAGGCAAGGCAGGTGACACGGTCGTGGAACTTTTTATCGTTATTGAGCAGGACAACATATATAACAAGCACGGCGCAAAGTCCTGCAAAGCAGATAAAAGCCGCTTTATATTGGGTATGTACGAAATAATTCACTGCCGCAAGGGTCAAAAGGGTCTTGCCTGCAAAGGTCAAAACTGCGCCTGCGGTATGCTTTCCGCTGTCATCGAGCTGTTTCAAAAACCGTCTGAGGTAGAAAAACTCTATTATCATGAAAACGCCATACACTGTGACGCCGTTTAAAAACTTATAGCTATAGCTTCCAAAGCCCGTGAGTGCAAGGCATATGAACGCTGAAACTATATAAGGGTGACGGCTGAGGGTGCGGAAGATCGCCTCAAGCCGTCTGTCGCTTATGGCTCTTCTGTTCATGTCTTTCCGCAGGGACAGAAGAAGTCCACCTTTCTTTTTGTCCATATTAGTTTCCAGATTTTTCTTCGTGATATTCTTTTTCTGTGTTCACGTTCCAAATATCTTTTCTGCTCTTTTTGCCGGTCTTTATAGCCTCGGCTGTTTCCATGGCGGTGAGCATTGAATGGTCCATATTATTATATCTATGCTGACCGTTTCTGCCCACGCAATAGAGGTTCGGGAAAGTATCGAGGAACTTTATCATGGTATCGAAATGCTTATAGGTATCAAAATAAGCAGGATATGCTTTCTTGACCTTTTCTCTATGGGAGTCAAGGACTTCGCTTTCGGAGATAACTCCCATTTTAACAAGCTCTGCGGTGGCGAACTTTACGCAGTCCTCCTCGGACATATTCCAGAAATCGTCCCCCTCGGCGCAGAAATACTCAAGGCCTATCCAAACTGTATCCTCAGGCTTTTCCACCATATAAGGCGACCAGTTGTTGAATATCTGTATTCTGCCAAGCTTTACGCCCTTATCCTGAACATATATCCAGCAGTCAGGGACGATATTGCCGAGAGTTGTTTTATTTGTTTCATTTTTAAGGTTGAGCTTATTGACCAGCAGACCAACGGTAACAAAGTCACGATACGGCAGACCCTTGGCTATCTTTATGACGGTATCGCACGGCTTTGTACCGTCCATGCCCAATATAAGGTCTTTGACAGGCATTGAGGAGATAAAGATATCCCCTGTGAAGGTCTTTTCGCCCTCATCGGTATCGCAGACAACGGAGGTGACTTTTCTGCCCTCGCACATTATTTTCTTTACCTGACAGCCTGTGAGTATTTTTCCCCCAAGCTCTTTCACTTTCTCAGCGGCGGTTTCCCACAGCTGACCCGGACCGTATTTTGGATACCAGAACTGTTCGATAAGGGAGGTTTCCACCTCGCCCTTATTCTTTGTGCCGAACACCTTTTTGAACATATCTTTCAAAAGGGCTGTGATAGAGAGGCCTTTTACTCGCTGTGAGCCCCAATCTGCGGATATCTCGCTTGGGTGTCTGCCCCAAAGCTTTTCGGTATAACCCTCAAAGAACATGGAATAGAGGACCTTTCCGAAGCGGTTTATGTAGAAATTCTCAAGGTTTGTTTCAGGCTTTTTGAACACGCACGCCCAAAGGTAGCTAAAACCTGCTTTCATGGTGGTGACAAAGCCCATGTTCTTTATGGTTTCGGGCTTCATTGAGATAGGGTAGTCGAAGAAGTGCTTATTGTAATAAATTCTTGACACTCTGTCACGGACGAGCATTACATTATCCTCGGTTTCAGGGTCGGGACCGTTTTCGGCAAGTGGCTTTTTGTGGCCTAGCTTTTTATCGTCATAGGCAGGCTTGCCCTGCAAAGGCATAAGGTCTGCCCACCAATCCATGACCTGCTGATTTTTGGAGAAAAATCTGTGTCCGCCTATATCCATGCGGTTGCCGTTATATCTCACTGTCTGTGATATTCCGCCCATTGCCTGCGAGCCTTCAAGTATGGTCACGTCATAGTCACCGCCGTTTTTAAGAAGCTCTATTGCCGCAGTCAGACCCGCTGGGCCTGCGCCTATAATAATTACCTTTTCCATGTGTTATCCTCTCCTGTTCAGTCTTTATTTTTATCAAATATAATAAATTTTCTGCCTGCAAAGTTCCATATGAAAACTATCACTGTGGAAACGAGTTTGCCCACAAGATAATATTTATCCTGTGGAAGAAGCGTGCCGAATATGAGCTTTGAAGCAAGGATATCCTTGAAAAACCATATTATTGCGGCGTTTATGCCAAGTCCCACAACGCCAACGGCAGCAAATGCCGCAAACTCTGCAAGGCGGTTTTTTATCTTTGAATTTTTGAATATCCAAAACGTACTCAGGGAATAATTCACCAAAAGTCCTGCCACGAAAGAGATAGTCGCAGCAATGACGGGGTCGAAGCGGCAAAGCTCCACAAGTGCGGTCATAATGCCGTAATCCACCACAAAGGCAAAGCCACCCACAAAGACGTATCTGAAAAACTGTATGAATGTATTATCGGTATCACCCGAAAAAAGCTGTTTTATCTTCATTTTTTATGTTCCGTTCTGAAAAGTTTCTTGTGGGCAACACTGCAAAAAAGTGAGCCTACCATATATAAGTACGTTTTAAAAAGGCAAAATGTCGCTATTTTTTACAAAGTTCTATCTTTCGCACAAATATATGACGCTGTTTTTGTACATGGTGCTTAAACACAAAGTTCATAAAGCATTAATTAATATTATACAACTTTTTCTTCATTTCGTCAAGTAAACTTGTGCAAAAACAAAAAATGGACAGTTTTATCCGTCCTCTGAGGGTGTATGAAAATTTTTGCCGATCGGTCAATGACAAAAAGAGGGCGACCAAAGGTCGCCCATACAAGTTTTTTCAGAACCATTACAGATCATATTCTGTTATGAGGTTTAAGTCTTTTATCCTCATACATATATTTATCTGCGATGTGCATAACATCGTCAAACCAGAAGTTTTCCACCGGGGCTACTGCTGCACCCACGCTTACTGAGAGGACATAGGATCTGCCGCTTCGTCTGTTCAGCTCTGCCATTTTATCCTTTATCTCCTCCTTGACCTGCTCGGAAAGGTCTGTATCAACGATAGCGAAAAGGGCAAGCTCATCTCCGCCAAATCTGCCGCAGACTTTATTTTCTATGCTCACGCTGTCGATAGCGTTTGCGGCGGCTCTTATTGCATAGTCGCCTGCTTCGTGTCCGAAATTATCGTTTATATACTTTAATCCGTCAACGTCCACTGAAACCACCAATGCAAGCTGATCGTTTCTTCGTGGGAGAGTTTCAAGTGCATTATAAAAGCCAGTACGGTTATAAAGCCCTGTTAGCATATCGTGACGGTACATTTCTTCGATATGCTTTGTCATATACTTCTGATAGGTGACGCTTCGGAAGCTGCCCAAGGCGGTATTCAGGGAATTTACATAGAGTGGTATTTTAAAATACTCGTTGAGCCTGACAGGAAAATAGAAGCAGGCATAGCCAAGTGGTATGCCGATATAGGCAAGGGCGGAGAATATGAGGGGAACTTTATAGTCCATTATATTCTCTATATCGGGAATGATGTTGGTGCGGTCAAAAGGCTGTGGGACATCTCTGTCTTCCACGGCACGGCTCCGCAAAAGTATCATTTTATCGCTAAAAAGCGGTTCTCTATTGCTTACACGAGGGTCTTTACGTTCGTCAAAGAAATCACCATTCACCACAACAGCCATATCGCCAAAAGCATACTCTTTCAGCAGGGCGGCAAGAGTCTTAGGAGTTTCGCAATTCATGACATTCACTGCAAGCTCATAGAGGACACGCTCCTCGTCCTGATAACAGTTCATTCTGTCTCGAAGCATTCTGATATGCTCACCAGTATTTATCTGCTCCACTGAGGGTTTACAGCCGCAGGAATTTTCAACGGACAGATCATAGTCAACTGTATATACCTTTTCGGTCTTTTCACCAGCCAAAGCTTTACTTATAGTATTGATGATGGTTTTAGCAGTATCATCATAGCTACAGCCGCTTGTTGTAAGCATAGGTGTACAGTACCTAGCCTCTTCAAGTCCGTCAAAGCCTGTTATGATAATATCCTCAGGTATTTTATAGCCACGTCTTTGAAACTCAGCCCCTGCGGCTATAGCCATCATATCGTTTGCACAGATGATCGCTCTTGGGACTTTATTTCCCTCTATCATATCGTCCACTGCTTTCAAAGTAGGTGCTGACCAATAGTCACCATAATAAAAGACATCATTTCTGAAGGGAATATCATACTCCTTGAGTAGCTTTCTGAAAACTGCTATACGCTCTTCTGAATTTTCTTCGTCTTTTCTGCCTGCGATAAAGCCTATATCTCTTACACCATGCTGTTCTATCACATGGCGAACCACTTGCTCAAAGCCTTTTGCATAGTCGAATTTGATGCTTATGCAATCGTCATGCTCTACGCCGACTGATATGACAGGCTTACCATATTCGGCGGCGTCCATTCTGATTTTTGTCATTATATTCTCAGCATACACACCCTCTTCAAAGGTCACGACGGCATCTGTTATATTATAATCAATAAGGTCAAACACAGACTGCTCGCCTTTTTCAGACAGAGTCTTCCAATAAAGGTCTGAGCAGGTGTGATATACAAACATCCTGTAATCGTTTTCAACAGCAAAATTATTAAGAGCCCGTATGATTCTATAATTACGCTCATCATAGACTTTACACATACAGACAGCAATTATTTTGATGTTACCGATCATACAGCACAGCTCCTTTCCTATAAATTCAAATACAGTGTTATTATAACATGATTTAATGAATAAATCAAGAGAAAATTGAACAATTTTTAAGAAATTAAGACATAGTTTCGCACACTTGATTAAATAATTAAAGAAAAGGAGCAGTTTGTTAATCCAGCCTGCTCACATCGTTCCATGACCTTACACGCTGATAAGACATTTTATGCTGTTGGAGATACTCGTCGGTATTCTCAGGAGGGGTCACGATATCCTGCGGTTTATCGCTTGTAAAGATATCCTCATAATCATTTGTTATGACCTTATCGTCCTTTTGGTTATCCAGCAATTTTTGCAGGTTTTCGGTCATTTTATCACGGGTAAGCCCCTCGAAGTCTATACGCTCTTTTCTGCCGTCGAAGGGAAAGTTGGGGAGTTTACGCATGAAATTAAGGTCAGACACGGTTTTTGCGGTGATGACAGCGGCTGCTATAAGGTAGGCGAGCATAACGAAAGTATCGCCTGACACGCTGTCGAAAAGTCCGAATTTCAGACCCATATATAATATCATCACGGCAGGGGAGGCGGCTATCAATTTAGTTGTATCCGCCATAAGCAAAGCACCGCAGGCGGCAAACGCCACATAGTTAAAAAAGGCATTTGAGCTTGCATCAAAAAATGCGAACACCGCACTTTCCGCCGCAAAATAATTCGCCCATCCTATCATTCCGTATATTATAACCGCAGGAATAAGCAACGCAAAGGTAAAAGCTGCAAATCGCCGCTGCCTTTTTATAAGCCTGCGGAAATGCCTGCGAAGAGTTTCGTCAGGCAGTGTTTTATAGTCGGCTCTCAGATCAAACATTTCCATGTTATGTCACCTCCTGAATTTATTATAGCATGGGGGTAGGGGATTGTCAAATGGTTTCTGGGGGTGTTAGCACAAACCATGTAGGGGGAGCGGCGCAATTTCTGCTTTGCAGAAATACGACGTCCCGATATTTCTTGTCCGTTAAATTATTGGAGAATTTCACAATAATGTCACCCCCGAAAATAATTCAACATCAAAGATACAAAAAATACAGCAGTATTCCTCCGAGTGGGACGCCGAGGGCATCGTCCCCTACAATCCTGAATTTACAGCAAACTCCAAGCACAGGCGAACAATGTTCGCCCCTACATCTCATTCGGGCAAGTTCCTGCCGCCGCAAAATCGCTTCGCTCGGTGCTTTATTTTTACTTTATGCTTGCAATTTACTTTGGTCTGCTATGCTCATTCCTCATTCCTCATTTCACACTCCTCACTTAACTTCGCCCCTAATTTATTCAAATGTAATCGTTTTATGCCTATTGCATTAATTTGCTTTTTGTTGTATAATATATTTGTTAATATATACAGCCATTTGGCAAAATCAAGATATGAAAGGACCTTATTATTATGAAGAAATTCCTTGCGGCGGCTCTTGCTCTTTGCATGACAAGCGCTGCTCTCACAAGCTGCGGTGATTCAAACAGCTCTTCTGCTGCTGACTCAAACTCCGCTGCGGCAAACTCTCAGGCTTCCGATTCAAGTGCGGCTGATACCGAAAGTGTTTCAGACAAGCTTCTTGCTGAATACCCTGCATCTACGGAAAAGATAGATGTTAAAAATGGTGCTACTGAGAACATGATCGCCAGAAGCGTTATCAACGAGGGCGACACTTCCCGTCTTGCGGCTAAGCTCGACTACGCTCTGCAAAATCCTAAGGAGACAACAAAGATCTGTTTCATCGGCGACTCTATCACGGCAGGTTCGGGTGCTAACTCCTCAACTAATCAGTATGTAAACCAGTTCAAGAGCTGGTGGGAGGAAAACATAAGCTTCTATGTTGATGTTACTAATGCCGGTATCGGTGCAACTGACTCATACATAGGTGTTCACAGGGCACAGCGTGACGCTTTGGAGGCTAAGCCTGACATTATCGTTATCGAGTTTATCAATGACGCTGATGATGAATTTTATGAGTCCTGCATGGACAGCCTTGTAAGAATGTGTCTTGAGCAGGACAACAATCCTGCAGTTATGATACTTGAGCCTTCAACTGAGGGGGGCACATCTCCGCAGGCTGCACATCTCAAGGTAGCACAGGCTTACAACATTCCTATGATTTCTTATCATGACGCTGTTATGCCTGAGATAGAGGCTGGCAACTTCACATGGGCTGACATTTCACCTGACAACGTTCACCCTAATGATGACGGACACGTTATAATGGCTTCACTGCTCACAAAATTCGTTGGCAACATAAAGGACAATATTGACAGCGTTGACAAGGAAGCAAAGGCATTTGACACAAGCACTGTTGCACCGACGGGCGATGTATTCGCTGACGCTACTATCGGAAGCCGTCAGACAGAGGACATTGTAAAGACAACTGACGAGGGAACATTCACAGATGTTACAACATTCCAGAAGTTCACAGACGGTTGGGGAACAACAACAGGCGGCACTATCAAGTTTGAGATAACTGCAAAGAACATTGGTATGATATACTACATGACAGTTGACGGCAAGTCCGGCGTGGCTGCTGTAAAGGTCGATGGAGAGGACGTTGCGACTATCAACGCTGACTTCACAAGCGGCTGGGGCAACTATGCTAAGGCACAGCAGATATACTCATCTGACGAGGTGGCTACTCACACTGTTGAGGTAACTGTCGTTGATGACGCAAAGCCTAACTTCCAGATACTTAACTGGCTTATTTCATAAAATGTGAAACTAATAGCCGCAAGGCATAAAAAAGTGCTGATACGTTTTGTCCGTATCGGCACTTTTTGTTGGCATATTATCTTTTAACGTCCATTCGCCTGCAAGCTACTGCGAAAAATACTGCCAGCTCTGCAACGGCAAGCAGACCCAGAGTTCTGCGGTATACGATGCTTTCAGCAAAATTTCCTGCATCCAGCTCAGAAAAAAGTTTTATGAAAAGTGCGGTGTACGCCGCCACTGTAAGTATAGCGACAGACCTGTTAAAACGCTTTATCACCACGCTCAAAAGCAGTGCGGACAAAAATATTATGGCAAAAAACATCATTGCCGAAACAAAGCTGCCAAGCCGTGAGCCGCTGAAAAATATATCGAATATCTGCGATCTTTGTTCAAGAAGTTCATATTCGACAGAGCCTGCGGAGCTGCCGCACATAAGCTCTATGACACGCAGCCACAGGAGATAGCCGCCTGAAACGAATACCGACATTGTTATCATACTAAGGAGCATACAGGCTATGCCGCATTTTCTTGGGGTATTCTGTGCACAGGTTATCTGAATGGTGTTCGTGCAGACCACATATGCACACACTGCGGCGACGACACAAGAGGCTATCAGCAGCAGGGGCAGCACAAAATCGCAGGCTATTGCCATATCGCCGCTGCCGCATAAAAATGCAGATACTGTGATGACGCCGTAGAGGCAAAGCATAAAGGCATATATCACAAGGCAGTAATATCTCTGGATCGTCTTGAAAAGTGTGAGTGTTTTGATCTTTCCCATTTTATTTCACACCCCTTTGTCTTTTGATAGGCTTTCTGTGCCAAAAAAGGTAAGCTGTCAATGCGGCGATGATCGTAAGTGCCGCATAGGTAACGGAAAAGGCTATCGGTGCAACATCGGGAACGATATTTTCAAAGAACTCATAGCTCAGCAAAGGACTTCTCAAAGCCTTTGTGAAGATACCGCCGCCGATATTCAGTGCCGCAAGGATAACTATAACGCCGCAGTTGATGAGTTTGCCTGTGCGTTCAAGTCGGCTCATTATAATGAAAAATGCCGAGCCGCTGAAAAATATGAGAAAAGTTCTCACAAACAGCATCAAATAGATACAAGCTGCACTTTCGCTGAATGACAGCGATAAAAGAGAATAATTTTGCAGTATCTCTGCGTGTGTATAGTCCACTGCCACGCCGTCAAGGCGTATAACAGTTCCTTTCAGCTTATCTGCAAAAATAAAGCTCTCTATGCTGTGTGCGGCAACAACTATAAATGCTGTGACAAAAGCACAGATAAGTATTGCAGCAAAGGACGTTTTTCTTGACACACCACAGCAGACGGAAAGTGAGAATATCTCTTTTACCGTAAAAAACGCCGTCGCAAATGCTGCCGCCCCCGTAAGCAATTCATAATATTTCGACACACCCTCCACGCTCAAAGCCTTTGCCGCAAGCAGCACAAGGAAAAACACAAGCACGGCTGCAAGGGGAAGGAGAGTTCTTACAACAGTAGTTTTACAGAGTTTCAGCTCATTCATTGTTCCCCCTCCTCACCTGTCAGATTTATGAACACCTGCTGTAGGTCGGGTCTTGAGACCTCAAGACCTTCGGGGACATTTTCGGGCGTGCCCTTTAGATACGCCGAGCTTATTGTTCCGATGTTTTTCATGCAAAGCACCTCTTTATTCTGACAATAGGCAGAAACTAAACTCTTTGCACCTGTGACGGAATAGCCATCCGTCAAAATATCCTCCGTTTTGCCTGCCGCAAGCACCTTGCCCTTATCTATTATTATGACATCCTCCACAAGGTTCTCGCACTCTTCGATAAGGTGGGTGGATATTACCACGCCGCACTGAGTTTCGGCAAAGCGTTCTACCAGCAGGCGGTAAAAAAGGTCACGGTGGTTTGCATCAAGCCCAAGAACAGGCTCGTCAAAGAAGAGAAAGTCTGCACCGCTCGCCAAGGTGAGAATGAGCTTTGAAACTGTCAGATAGCCTGTTGACAGTGCAGAAAGGCGTTTTTTCGGGTCAAGCTTGAACTTTTCGGCAAGAGAATAGGCATAGTCCTTATCAAATCCGCCGTAAAAATCAGCCGTGATATTCACCGCCTGCTTAAAGGTCAGACCTGCCGGCATTGTGACGCTCTCGCTCATTGCGTATATACGATTCAGTGCTTTATCATTTTCCAAAAGGTCTTCGCCGTCAAGAGTACACCTGCCCGAGGTGGCAAAAACACGGTTCGTTATGATATTCATAAGAGTGGATTTACCTGCGCCGTTTCTGCCCAAAAGTCCGTATATCCTGCCCTTTTCTATCTCCACAGACACACCCACAAGGGCATAGTTCCTGCCGTATTTTTTTATGATGTTATCCGCCTTTATAACGCTGTTACTCATTTTCAAATCCCCTTTCTATCATTGCGATTATCTCATTTTTTGATATGCCAAGCTTTTTGGCTTCTGCGCACATTTTGTCAACGTAGGTCTGCTGAAAATCCTGCTGTCTTTCTGCTTTGAGTTTTTCCACTGCTCCCACGCTAACAAACATTCCCAGACCTCTTTTTTTGAATATCACCCCTTTATCAACAAGCATATTTATGCCTTTCAGTGCTGTGGCGGGGTTCACTTTATACTCCACTGATATTTCTGTTGTGGACGGTATCTGCTCTCCCTCAGGTATCGTTCCGCTTATTATCATATCCGACAGCCACTCGCACAGCTGGACATATATAGGCTTTTCGCTTTCAAGTCTGAGTTCCATATCATTTCCCCCTTTCGGTTTCGATTTTTGCTGTCTTTTTTCTTTTATTCTCACAAGTTATTAGTTAGTTACTCATGTAACTAACTATACAACAAATAGCGGCATTTGTCAAGCTTTTTGGCAAAAGATTTTTCAAGACAGGCAAGATACACAATTTTATACTGCGTCTTTTATGCAATATAAATGTTATAATATTTTATAAATATACAAAATATTTAGCGAAAACTAAGCAGCCAGCTTAACAAAAACGAAAATAGATATGATATAATAAATATGCTGAAAGAAACAAACACAGCGATAACTTATTGATCCCCTTAATAAGACTTCTCCCGACAGGTTTTCCGACTGTCGGGAGTTTTTTTCTATGATTTATTGCGCAAAATGTCCTGTAATAATAATTTAACTTAAAATTCACCCTTAATTTACAAAATGTAATCGTTATCCTAAGCAGCCAGCTTAACAAATCATGAAAATAAAGTGATATAATTGTTGTAAAGAAACAAAAGGCTGAGCCTTTTAAATTAGGAGTTGAAAAATAATGATTACAAATGACAAGAAGTACAAAAAGCAAAAAAGAAAACGTTTGATTACGTTTATATTAGGAATTTTATCGGTTATATTCAGCTTATTTTGCCTTATGACAGTTACCGAGGGTGACGCTGCTTCATCAATAATGGTATTTGCATTTTTTGCAATCTGCGGCGCACTCATGATAGTATGGTCTGTTAGGAGGAAGAGTCTTCTTTCAGACTATGATGTGTTTACAAAAGTGCTTTCTTCTGACAGTAGCGGCAGCATAGAAAAAATTGCAAGTTCTATTGCTAGACCTATTGACGAGATAAAACCTGAAATGCAGAAAATGATAGACCTTAAACTGTTAAAAGATGTATATATTGATCAGGAGTCAAACTGCATAGTAGTGGGCAACGGAAAAGTCAATCTTCCTAAATCTAATGTTAAATCATCAGAAGCCCAAACAGGGAACAATAAAAATACAGAAGAAGCAACAAATAGTGCTGACATTTCAGCTAATGAGCTATCTCAATCGGACATTGAAGCAAAGAAAAAGCTTATAGATCAGCTTGTGAGAACTCTGAAACGTTATATCCGAAGAAATGGCGGTACTTCTAACGCAACAAGCACAGACCCTACAATGCAATATTACATTGATATGGCAGCTAAAAGATCATCTCTTGAAAGCACTGAGTTGTTAGACGAATACACCAAGATTCAAAAGGTTGTTTGTGCAATAGCAGATCAACAAACAGCATTAAAGAAACTTCAAGATAAATATGAAGCACTTGAACAACGTGAGGCTGAAATACGAGAAGGTGATAGCGGTTTCCTTTGCCACTTCTTGCTTATTATCTCAATAATCGTTGGAATTTCATTGGGTGGAATACTAGGAGCATTGATAGGTGGCGTTGCGGGTGCTATTGCATGGGTTATAGCGTGGGTTATACATAACAACAACAATAACGAAGCATGGAATCAACAGGCTGACCAATATCATTTGGATAATGTTATTCCTGCACAAGAAGAGTTATATGATTGTCAGGAATTGCTTGACACATATTGGAACAGCGAAGAAATAAAACTTATGGAAATAGTTGTTCCTGACAAGTATCAAAGCGTTGACGCAATAAACTTCTTTGTAAATCTGCTTGTGACAAAACGTGCTGATACAGAGAAAGAACTTTTTAATCTTTATGAAGAAGAAATTCACAGACGTCAGAGCATTGCACTGCAAAATCAAGCCATTCAGTTGCAGAGGGAGCAGATCAGATATAGTCAGGATATTCTCAACAGTCAAAGAACTCAAAATGATCTCATAAGAAGTCAAACAGAAGCAAATGAAAGAGCATTTAAGAGCATAGAAAAAAGCCAGAAAAAGATATCACGTCAGACCAGATACGGCAACGTTGTTTCTACTGTCACAATGCTTAAAACAAAAAAGAAAAAGTAAAGTAATCACCCCGAACAATCTCTTGTTCGGGGTGGTTTTTTTACGCAAAAAAATCGGCAGCAGACAACTTAATGTCTGCCGCCGAAGGTTTTATATTGTTTTAGCATTAAAGCAATTATCCAAGAACAACAACGATGTTTGTCTGCTCTGTCATCTTGCACTCGCACACGAAGTTGCCTTCAACTGCTTCGCCGTTGACTGTCATAGACTTTACGCCGCTCTGAACGTGGTCTGGGTTCTGAATGTCGATAGAAAGGTGCTTGCCGCGGAAGTTCTTTTCGATCTTGAAGCCGTCCCATGTGTGTGGGATAGATGGGCTTATTACAAGTCCTTCTGCGTTTGGTCTCATACCGCAGATACCCTCTACGCAGCCTACCATTACTGTTGAGCCTGTACCTGTCAGCCAATGAACGTGTGAACGTCCTGCATATGGTGAACGTGTTGACTCTGTAAACTGACCGTGAACGTATGGCTCAAGTATTCTTACTTCTGCCTTATCGTTCATGTTAGCAGGTGAAGACTCGAGGAAGTACTCGAATGCTCTGTCACCGTGACCGAGAAGTGACTCTGCAAGGATAGCCCAGCCCTGTGTCTGTGAGAAGATACCACCGTTCTCCTTTGTATCAGGGTTGAAGATGTGCATGAGAGCACCGTCAAAGTAATGATCTACATAAGGTGCTCCATGATCTTTACGCCAAATGGAGTATTGAGTATCTCATGTACCTTTTCCATAGCAGTTTCAGCCTGCTTCTCAGAAGCAAAGCCTGAGATAACTGACCAAGACTGTGGGTTGAGCCACATTGAAGCCTCTGGATCCTTCTTAGCGCCAACGATCTCGCCGTTCTCTCTGTAGCCTCTGATGAATCTATCCTCGTCCCAGCAAGCTTCAAGGCTCTTGCCGAGTTCAGGCTGTACCTTGTCGATATAAGCAGCGTACTCATTATCGCCTCTGTCAAGAGCATAGCCCTTGATGATGCTCATTGCATAGTAGAGCTGGAATGCAACGAATGTTGACTCACCCTTCTTGCCAAGTCTGAGGCAGTCATTCCAGTCAGCATAAAGACCTGCTGGCATTGTATGAGCGCCAAGTCTTTCCATTGAGAAGTTGATAGCTCTCTTAAGATGCTCGTAAACTGTATCCTCGCCGCCGTTTGCATATACGATAACCTCATCGAGGAACGCCTTGTTTCCGCTCTCGCCGATATACTTATTAACTGTTGGGAAAAGCCAGAGAGCGTCGTCTGCTCTATAGCATGGGTGGCCTGTTTCCTTAGCGTAGATAGAGTTCTCATCGTTCTCGTCCGGGCAAGTTTCGTGACCTGCCTTGTGGTCGAACTTAACAAGTGGAAGTCCGCCGCCGTTATCTACCTGTGCAGAGATCATAAATCTGATCTTTTCAGCAGCAAGCTCAGGATTGATATGGATAATACCCTGGATATCCTGAACTGTATCTCTATAGCCATAGCCGTTTCTCAGACCGCAATAGATGAATGACGCAGCTCTTGACCAGATAAATGTGATGAAGCACTGATAAGCGTTCCATACGTTTACCATGTTATTGAACTCGTCAGAAGGAGTTTCGATCTGGAAGTTATTGAGCTGACCATGCCAATAAGCGATAAGCTCCTTTACCTCAGCGTCTACCTTGCCAGGCTCGTTATATGCAGCGAGTATCTCGTCTGCTACCTTTGGATTCTTCTGACCAACAACATAGATTATCTCCTTTGTTTCGCCAGGAGCAAGGATAATGTCAGACTGAAGAGCGCCGCAAGCGTTTGAGTTATAGTTGAGCTTGTTATCGCAGAAGCCTCTTTCAACTGCAACAGGGTTGCCGTATGTTCTGTAAGAGCCGATAAAGCTGTCCAGATTACCGTTATAAGCGGAAACAGGAGCACCAACTACGCCGAAGAATCTTTCTCTCCAGTTAGAGCCGTTCTCGTCCTTACCGCTGTTCTCATTGATATGCTGAACGATCTTATTGCCCTCAAAGCTTGTTCTTGTGATGAACAGTGTATACTGGAGATTTACCTGATCCTGCTCATAGTTGTTCTCGTTTGTGAACTCTACAAAGCCGAATGTTGAAAGGTTTCTGTATCTGTCAGAGTTATTTGTGATCTTAGTTCTCCATACCTCATATGTTTTGTTCAGAGGAACATAATATGTAAGCTCGGAGTGGATATCTGCATAGTCAGACTTGATAGTTGTATAAGCTGTACCATGGTGGCACTCTGTCTTATACTGATCGAGAGGCTTGCCTACAGGCTGCCATGTGCATGACCAATAATCCTTGGCGTCGTTATCTCTGATGTAGATATATCTGCCAGGAAGACCGATATTTGAGTTGAAACGGTAACGGATTATTCTTCCGTTAGCACCGCTCTTTACAAAGCTGTATCCGCCGCCGTTGTTGGATACGATAGCACCGTACTCAGGTGAGCCGAGATAGTTAGCCCAAGGTGCAGGTGTGTCAGGTCTTGTGATGACGTATTCCTTGTGTTCAAGGTCAAAATAACCATACTGCATATTTTTTATACGCTCCTTTTCAATATTTTAAAGTTGTAAACGTTTCACCAAAATGGCGTAAACGTTTCCCTCATAGATCCCGTCATTATTCATAACGCTTATATTATTTTAGCATACTTCCGATAGCTTTACAAGGGGGTAAAGCCAAAAAAATGGGCGTATTTTCAAAAAACTTTTTCGAGATTGTTGACTTTTGAAACTTAAACGATTGAAAATCGTCATGCTTTTTGTCGTTGTCCAAAACGCACTAATAACTGATATTTATTTGTATATATTGGATATTGACAGCGGTGCTCAAATATGGTATATTGTGTATATAATAAATTATAGGAGGTTTACCATTATGAACATTAAAGGAAGAGTTTTAGCTATGGTTTCTGCTTGTGTTGTGATTTTCTCACAAAGTTCAATCGCAACGTTTGCTTTTGATAACCAGGAGGTTCTTACATTACCAACTTCTGTTTCAGATTTAACCAGCGCTGAAAACATGGGACAAGTGGTTAAAATTCACAACTTACATGGAGCAGATGAAGGAACCATTGCTTTCTGCGCTGAAATGGAGTCGGGATATGTGATATATGATTTGTCAGGAAATACAATAGAGTATAGTCCTACATCATCATCTCCATATAGCGACTTACAAGGCGATTTATATTATGCTGGTCCACTTGAATACTTGACTAAAACAAGCACTGATTACAAAAATTTGCGAACAGGTGAGATTTTAACAGACGAGCAATTCAACGAAGTTACTGAGAGTTTTACTAATGAGAGCATAAAACTTTCATCAACTAATTTTATAAGTTCAAGTGCTTCCAGGGCTAATTCAGGATTGCACACAACGGTTTCAAAAGTATCTGGAACACCTAGAAAACTGAACTACAACACATCTAATCAATGTGGGGCGTTAGCAGCTGTTATCAACTTATGCTATATTGATGACTACAAAGACAACAATTGTTTGAGCGATTCTTATTCTAATAATCCCAGAAGTCTTTTCAACACCCTTAACAATTATATTCCGAGAGAAACAAGCCGAAATGGAATAATAAATGGACTTAGTAACGCAAAAAAGGATAAAATATGTAGTTTTACTTCATCGCCTGATGCTTACTATGGCGGTGATTCATGGGGATTTTGTTTTTACAGGATACTCACGTCAAATTCTCCAACCATATTACTTATTATAAAGCATCCGAATTATGGCGGAAAAAATGATAAAAATCATTGGGTACTAACATATGGCATTGTTCAATGCTTCGATAATAATAATAAATTAGTTGATAAATATTTTATTGTTAACGATGGGTATGGAAAAAATGATATACGGATTCATTACACATATCAGGACGACTGTGTTTACATTTAAGGGTAGGTGACAAAACATGAAAAAGACAGTTTATTTGGTTTTAGCGCTCTCACTGCTTCTTTGCTCATGCTCACAGACAACAGACAATGATAACAAAAGCAAGGTCAATGACAGCAGTACAGTTGTGACAACAGCTTCTACAACAATGACAACTACCACAACTTCATCATCAAAGGTTGATGAAAATGCTGAAATTTCGGCATATTATATTCATCACTGGTATGGAGAAGAACCATATGAGATAACAGACAAGGACACTATCGACAAAATAACTGCGTGGATAGAGAACGCTAAATCGGTATGCAAGGATTATCCTTACATTGACGGCTTAGAATACGGTGGCGCAGACGCTTATGGAATCTCTCTCGAAAAGGATGAATCAAGTGATGCGTATGAGAGCATTTGTGTTATCGATGTTTCACAGTATTCGTGGGACACCTCAGGCGGTATGCACTCTGAAAATAAAATATGCAATTTCAGCATAAAAGATGATACAGGCGAATTTCAGGATTACAATTTGCCAAAGGAAATGATAGATGAAATAATGCCCCTTATAACAAGACCGAACGTTGAATAACACATACAAAACCGCGTGTATCTTCGTGATACACGCCGGTTATTTTTTGATGTATTATGATACCTTGAGCCATGCGCAGGCAAAATCAAGAGCTTCATAGAGGCTTGATTTTTCTGCCACCTTAACTATCTGCTTATTCGGAGGCAGTGTGCTGTCTGTTGCAACTTTTCTTATTCTTACCTTATTTGCAACGTCGATACCGCCGACCTTTTCTGTAGAAAGTATTTCTATCATGACTACGAACTCGTCATACATATTTCCAAAATAGATATTATTTCCTTTTCTCACCAGTGGAACGCCCTTATAGGTGAAAAAAGCTTTCTTTTCTTCTGCCATTTATCTCTCCGCCTTTCTCATAATATATTTCTCTTTTTGTTTACTATTTTATTATACCATACTTTTCACATAATTAAAAGAGCTTTTGACAACTTTTTTTGCGCAGGTTTTCAGCCTTGCTTTATGTGGGATACATATTGTATCACATATTCTTTGCGAAAGCTGTCGAAACATGACCGTAGGGGCGAACTCCGTTTGCCCGTCAGGTCATATGCTTAGCATGGGATATGCGTTTTAGTAGTTTTCGTCCACAGCCTCGCCTTTAAGAAGTCTGTCCATATTTGCAACGAACGTATCTACCCAAGTTGACTGTATTCTGAATGAGGTTTCACCGTTTAGCTTGACCACAGAACGTCTTGAAGAATCCTTATAAAGCTCCATAACGTCCTTTTTGCCGTCCTTGCGGTCGAATGTTATAGTCAGATAGCTTTCGCCCTCAGGGTCTGTGAAGTATATCTCATTTGTCGGGCAACCCATAAGATACTGATAGAAGGTCTTAAAGTTGTCAACGTCAAGCTCCTTGCCGTCTGTTGTGACCTTTGTTACCTGTGCGGTAGTTTTGCCGTCAGAATCAGTATCAGCACTTGTGCCTGAGCTTTCTACCTCATAAACGGTCTTTTTACCATTATAGACTACTTCAACGTCTTTAAGGTCAACAAGGTAATTTGAAGTCATAAGGCTTGTGATAACGTCCTCTGCTTTGATCGTTGCCCATGGGAGGTTATCGGCTGAAACGAGGTATATAGCGTCAACGCCCTTTACGCCCTCAAAGTAGCAATAATATGCAGACACTGTATCTGTTGTTTCACTGCTGTCGCCTGCGGTAGCATAGACAGGGTCGCCTATTTTAAGGGTATAGTCATAGCCGTCTCCCGAGAGTCTTACTGTTGCGAACGGGTCGGAAAGTCCATGCTCCTTCATTGCAGTTTTATCAGGTGCGATGACCTCACAGCTCTGTGCTGTAAGTCCCCACATACCATGGGTAGTTGCTGAAGAATTTGTGATGTTCAGGTATGAGAAGATAGGCTCTGTCATTACCTGACCTGAAAGTCCCTCTATCTCGTTCGGGTTATTTTCAAACGCCATTTCATAGTCCAGATCTTTTCTTGTAACTGTTTCCTTGCCATAGTCAGGCCAATCGTCGTCAGACGGCTTTGTGAGCAAAGTGAGGTTCGCATATGCGGTCACCGGATCTGTATAGTATGAAAGCTTTGTTCCCATTACCATATAAACGGTCTTTTCATCGTCAAGGCTCACATATCTGTATCTTTCGTTGCTTGGTGAAACAGAGCCTACATGAAGGGTAGTGGCAGTGCCGTCGCTGTATTCAACTGTGAGATCTGCTGTGGGCTTATCAAGACCGTATTTTGACATATCCTCAACGTTTTCTTCAACGAGCTTTTTCGCCTTGAAGCCGTCAAGATTCGATATCATGGAAGCTTCTGCGGTGGTATTGGCATTGAGAGTGCCAAGCTCAGGTATGCTCCATGTGGATTTACCTGACTCGGACTTATTAACGGAATACTCGCCATGTTCATTTGAAACCTTTACGCTTGTTATATCGTCGCTTGACTTTGTAAGGATAACAACGCTCTCGTCCTGACTTGAAACTGCCGCTGTTGACGATGAGCTGGAGTCTGCGTCTGATTTGCCTGAGGTGGAGTTGAGAAACGCCATTACTCCCACCAGACAAGCGGCTGTGACTCCGCAGATAATGATACCCTGCAATTTACCATTCATTTGTGATTACCTCTGTGTTTTACTTATTCTTTCTTCTTGCCCAGATAACGATACCCACTATAAGAACTACAACAGGTACGCCAAGGCAGAATGTCCATTTAAGAACTGTTTTCTGCTGCTGAGTGATGTCGAAAACATTGCCTGTGATAGTTTTTGGTGTGATAGTGATACCTGCGGTCTTTCCGGTAAGGCCGTTTATAACGCTTATGAAATACTCGCTGTTCTGATACTGTGAATACTGCAAGTAGGTATCAGACAGCATACCCTCTGAACCTACTGCGATAACATTGCTATAGAGAGTTTTGTTATCGTCTGTAAATTTTGCCTTTGAGCCGACAGCCATATAATTCTGCTGACCCTTTACCAGAGCATCGCCTATATTCACCTGACCTGTGGTCTGTGATATATCAACATTTGCGGTATAGGCAGAATCTGAGGACTTGAGGTAAGCGTCTGTAGACACCATATCCTGCTCGTCAAAGAGTGTGTTTACAGGACGGCAGAGTGCTGAAAGGATAGCCGGTTTCTCTGTAGAAACGTCCTGAGTGAAGTTATCGGAAACTGTGGAAGCTACTGTTATGCAAGGCGAATTATAATACTTGCCTGAGTCGCTTTCGCAGATAACGCCCTTGCCGACAGAAAGTCCATACTCTGACAGGAACTCATCAAGATTAGGGGTATCCTCCTGACCATAAGAAGCGATATAGAGAAGCTGTTTGCCTAGATTTCCGCCATTATTGAGGAAGTCGCTGACCTTTTTGATATCCTCCTCCAGATAGTCAGTCTTAGGAGCAGGGATAACCACAACGTCTGTATCGGCAGGGATATCCTCGGAGGTTATATCCACTGTGTTCACGTTATAGCCGTTAGCTGTAAGAAGCGTCTGGAAATATGTGAGCTGTGTAAGCTCGCTTCTGCCCGTGAGGATAGTAACATAGACAGGGTTAGGGTCTGTTACGGTCATAAGTGCAGAAGTGAAAGCCTGCTCTGCGTTTGAGGACTCAACATAGCTGCCGTAATAGGACAGGAATGAAAGGTCGCCGCCTGCCTGCTGGGCAAGGGTATCTATGCTGTAGCCTGATTGTGACAGCTTCTGCTCGAACTCGTCTGTGAATGTAAGAAGGTCGAGCATACCGAGCTTTCTTGTTCGGCTTATCTCTTTGCCGTCAACCTTTGTTTTTGTTTCAAATATCATATCGAACTGGCTGATAGTATCGGTATACTCCTTAACGATCTCAGGGTGTGAGTCGATATCAACGAAACGATATGTGATATGGTGGTTGAGCTTACAATAGTTTTTCAAAAGCTCAACAGCCTGCTTATTATAAGAGCTGTAATTTGTATAAGTATTCTCGTCTGCGAAGATAGTTACCTGAACGTCAACGTTCACTTTCTTTACATAATCCTCTGTATCGTTTGAAACTGAATATATCTTATTGCTTGTCAGGTCGATAGTGATAGGATATCTGTCAAAAAGCATTGTTGTGACAACATTCACCAGGACAAGCAGAGCGACAAAAACGCAGGTGAACACTGTTGCCATTGTTCCATGCTTGAGCTTTTTGGCATTGAACTTTTTGCCGTCCTTTGTCTTTTTCTCTTTTTTATCTTTCTTTTTGTCTTTATCTTTTTTATCCTTTTCTGTATCCTTTGGAGCGGTCTTTGCTGCCTTTTCGTCTGCTACAACGTCTTTAAGCAGGTCTGCTCCTGATACAGAGATCTTTTCGTTATTATTCTCTTCCATTTAAACAGCCCTCCTTTAGCCCCAGCGGCGTTTTTCAAGCACTCTCACCGTGAGGAAAAGAAATGCCACTATTGCACTCAGAAAGAACACAACGTTAGAAAAATCAAAAAGTCCATAGGTGAATGAATAATATCTCTCGCCGAATGACACCTTTTCGCACACTGTTGTGAGCCATTCAAAAGGCAGAAGATTGCCTATAGTTGACAGGAACGACACGAAGATAAGTGCGATAAAGCTTATTACTGCGGCAACTATCTGGTTTTCTGTGAAAGATGAGCAGAAGATACCGATAGCGATATAAGCGCCGCCAACAAGTGCCAGAGCGACGATATTGCCCACAACGACGTTCCAGTCAGGCGTACCGAAAGCGGATACGATAACTGCAAAAACGCCTGTGATAGCGATAGCTATGATATAGATAAGGAAAGCGGCAAGGAATTTACCTACAACTATGCTGCCAAGACCCACAGGGGCGGTGAGCAGACACTGGTCTGTTTTTGTTCGCTTTTCCTCGGATATGGTCCTCATGGTGAGGACAGGTATAAGCACTATTATGATTATAAGAAGCGCACTGAAAACGGAATCAAGTCTTGTATAGCCGCTTTCAAGCTGTAGTTTGCAAACATTACGCCTGAATAGCATAGAATGCCGCAAGGAAAATATAACCGATAGGTGAGGTAAAATAGCTTCTTACCTCTCGTCTGAATATTGCGCCCATTAGTCATTTCCCTCCTTATCGGAAGTATTTTCAAGGGCAGGCAAAGCCTCGCCCATTGTGAGCTTGAGGAATATATCTTCAAGTGAAAGCTCAGAGGTCTTAAGTTCAAGCATATACCAGCCGTTTTTAACAACTGTTTCAAAGACGTCACGTCTGATATCCACGCCTTCTTTTGCCTCTATTCTTATATCGTTCACGCCGTCTTTATGGCTTGCGTCGCAGATAACTTTCTCAACGCCCTTTATGCCCTGCATTGCTCTGACGATCTTATCCTTATCACCCTGTATCTTTGCAGTGAGCTTATGCTCGCCTGAGAGCTTTTGGGAGAGGTGTTCCTCTGTATCGTTTGCGACGACCTTGCCCTCGTTGATAACTATTATCTTATCGCAGACAGCCTGCACTTCAGAAAGGATATGGGAAGAAAGTATGACCGTATGATTTTTGCCGAGCTTTCTTATAAGAGTTCTTATCTCGATTATCTGCTTAGGGTCAAGACCTACTGTAGGCTCGTCCAAAATAAGAACCTTTGGGTTGCCGATAAGAGCCTGAGCAAGACCTACTCTCTGTCTATAACCTTTTGACAGGTTCTTGATTATTCTGTTATAAACATGGTCTATCTTTACAAGTCCGCATATATCTTTAAGATGTGACACCTTTGGAAGCTTACACTTTTTAAGGTCATAGACAAAATAGAGATATTCTTTTACGGTCATATCCATATAAAGCGGCGGAAGCTCAGGGAGATAGCCTATCTGCTTTTTAGCCTTGATAGGGTCTTCAAGGATATCTACGCCGTCTATAAGGGCTTTGCCGTCTGTACAGGATATGTAGCCTGTAAGGATATTCATGGTGGTGGATTTTCCCGCTCCGTTAGGCCGAGGAAGCCGAGAACTTCGCCGTCCTCCGCTTTGAAAGAGATATTATCGACAGCTTTTTTGTCGCCGTATCTCTTGGTAAGGTTTATAACCTCTATCATTTTATTTCCTCCTCTTAGGAAAAGCATTCATAAGTCTTTACAATTTTATAATACTTATGTGACAGGGGAGTGATAGCTGTACGAAATACAGAGCATTTTAAGTAAATTTAAAGTAGCAAATACTCAAAATGCTCCGTTGTTGAATTATTTATCCGTCTAAAAGCGATGTATCTATGTAATTTGTAGGGGAGCGGTGCAATTTCTGCGTTGCAGAGATCCGACATCCCACTTGTTTGGAAATTATTTCGCCCCTACACTTGTTCAACATTTTCGTAGTTTTTATTATGACAGCTTCTCAATGCCCTTTCTTATTCTTGCAAGAGTATCCTCCTTGCCGATGAGATATGATATCTCAACACCGCCGCCAGGAGTGAATGCCTTACCTGAAACTGCAACTCTAAGAGGCCACAGAACGATACCGTTCTTTACGCCAAGCTTGCCGATAAGGTCAAAGAGTGCGTCATGGATATTTTCCTCTGTCCAGTCCTCAACGCCCTCGAGAACAGGGAGAACTTCTTTGAGAGATTCAAGAGAATTTTCAGGGTTCGTTTTCATCTTCTTATGTGTATAGAGAGCTATATCATACTCAGGGAGAGCGTCGATAAAGTCTACCATTTCAGGTATCTCTGTGAAAAGCTCTGTTCTTGCCTGCAAGAGCTTTGCTATCTCGTTAAGGTCAACGTCCTCTCTATGAACGGACTGCTTGATATAAGGGATAGCATACTCAGCAAACTTCTCAGGGGTCATAGCCTTTATATACTTGCCGTTGATAGCTTTAAGCTTAGCAGGGTCAAAGATAGCAGGGGACTTAGAAAGTCCGTGGATATCGAATTCCTTAACAAGCTCTTCAAGTGAGAATATCTCGTTCTCGCCCTTTGGCGCCCAGCCCAGCAGGGCGATATAGTTTATAACGGCTTCTTTAAGATAGCCCTTTTTCATAAGATCCTCGTAAGAAGCGTCGCCGTCTCTCTTTGAAAGCTTATGCTGTTTATCTTTCATGATATGCTCAACATGGATATAGGTTGGTATCTCCCAGCCGAAAGCCTTATAGAGCAGGTTATACTTAGGTGCAGAAGCAAGGTACTCGTTACCTCTTACAACGTGGGTGATACCCATAAGGTGGTCGTCAACGACGTTTGCAAAGTTATAAGTAGGCATACCGTCTGTCTTTATAAGTATCTGGTCGTCGAGGGTAGAGCAGTCAACAGTGATATCGCCGTAAAGCTCGTCATGGAAAGTAACTTCGCCCTCTGTAGGTATTTTCTGTCTGATAACATAAGGAACACCTGCGTCAAGCTTTTCCTTTATCTCTTCAGGTGAGAGGTTGCGGCAATGTCTGTCATACATTGGAGCGATACCGCTTGCTTCCTGAATGGCTCTTACTTCCTCAAGTCTTTCCTTGTCGCAGAAGCAATAATAAGCCTCGCCCTTTTCAACGAGTTCCTCTGCATATTTCTTGAACATACCCATTCTCTGCGACTGGATATACGGGCCTACAGGTCCGCCGATATCAGGGCCTCGTCCCAATTAAGACCAACGTCTTTAAGTGTCTTATAGATGACCTCAACTGCGCCGTCAACATAACGCTCCTGGTCTGTATCCTCGATACGGAGAATAAAGTCTCCTCCGTTCTGCTTTGCAATAAGATAGGTAAAGAGTGCTGTTCTCAGGTTACCTATGTGCATATAACCTGTTGGTGAAGGTGCAAATCTTGTTCTTACCTTGTTCATTTATATCTTCCTTTCAAAATTAATATCAAATGCCGTTTTCCTCAAAATATCTGACCGCCTGCTCTTTGTTTTTTGCTATCTCCTCACGGAGGCTGTCAAAGCTGTCAAACATTTTTTCGGGGCGGAGAAATTCATGCAGTTCAAGTTTTAGCTTTCTGCCGTAAAGATCCCCATGATAATCCATGATGAAGGTTTCTGCAAGGGGAGCTGTTTCAACATGGACGGTAGGCTTTACGCCTATATTTGTCACGCCTGCATACTTATTTCCGTCTATTTCAACAGCGGAGCAATAAACGCCGAACTTCGGCATTACCCTGCCCTTTGGTATCTGCTGATTTATCGTGGGGAAATCCCACGTTCTGCCACGCTGAAAGCCGTGTTCCACTTCAAGGCAGAATCCAAAATGATAACCCAGCATTTCGTTTGCTTTGGCTATCTCGCCCTCACGGACGCATCGTCTTATCTCAGTGGAACTTATGACCTCACCGCCCATGAGCAGTGGACTTACTATTTCCACATCTATATCATATTTTTCACCGAGCCTTTTAAGGTCAACAGCCTTGCCCTGTGCGCCTTTGCCGAATGTAAAATCGTTTCCGCACACTGCACCGCTGCAATTGAGCCTTTCTTTCAGCACCTTTTTCACAAAATCCTCCGGTGACATTCCTTTGAACTCTGCAAAATCAGGTGAGAAAAGCACTTCGACCCCAAGCTCTGCCATTTTTTTATGCTTTTCCTCGTCGCTCATAAGCATTTCTATCCTGCCGTCATGACCTTTTGAGGTCACTGTGTCGGTCTTGAAACAGAAAACTGCCGAATGTCCGTCAAGGCTCTGAGCCTTTTTCACAGCCGTTGTTATTATGAGCTGATGTCCTCTGTGGACTCCGTCAAAAAGTCCAAGAGCGCAAACTGTCTTTTTTTCGGGGATAAACCCGCTGTTTGTTATATCCGTCAAAATATCCCTCCGAATAAAACAAATTATCAGAAATTTTTGAAGCTTCTGAAACTGCCCTCATGAAAAGTGCCGATACCGAGGAAGCTGTTATCACTGCCGTAGACACGGTAAAGTTTGTCCTCTGACAGATCTTTTATCCCTGTCTGCTCAGGTCTGAGCTTTACTCCGTTTCTATAAAGCTTTGTTTCCCACTGTCCAAGGGTAGCTTTTTCGTAGCTTTCAAAGGCTCTGTCAAGGGGGATAAGCATTTGTGACAGCTTGTCCTGCTCACAAATTCCGGCTATCTCCTCTATGTTATAGCAATCTTTTATATCGACGCCCCCTGAATAGGAACGCTCAAGAGAAGTCATCATTCCGCCGCAGCCAAGCTTTTCACCTATATCGCTGATAACGGAGCGTATATAAGTACCTTTTTCGCAATCAACTTTCATTACGCCCATGCGTGAAGCTTCGTCATATTCTATTATATCAATGCTGTCGATATGGACAGCTCTCGCTCACGCTCTATTTCTTTGCCTGCTCTTGCAAGCTCATAGAGCTTTTTGCCGTTCACTTTTATTGCAGAATACATAGGCGGCACCTGCATGATATCGCCTACAAAACTGCTTTTTGCACATTCAAGGTCGGCTCTGGTAACTGCCTTGTCGCTTGTTTTTAACGTCTTTCCTGTGCTGTCTAAGGTATCGGTGCTTACCCCAAGCTGAAAGCCTGCGGTATAGACCTTTCGTCTGTCGGGGATAATATCGCAGGCTTTCGTGGCTCTGCCCACGAAAACAGGCAGGACGCCTGTTGCCATGGGGTCAAGGGTCCCTGAATGACCCAATCTTTTTATCCTTAGAACTCCTCTGAGCTTTGCGATAACGTCAAAAGAAGTCCAGCCCTCAGGCTTTTTTACAGGCAAAATGCCGCAGATATTATCCTTGCTGTTATCCAAGCTCATCAGCCCAAGACCTTTTCCGCTTGCTTGAGAAGCTTAGCCTTGACTTCTTCAAGGCTTCCTGTTATCTCACAGCCTGCGGCTCTTATGTGTCCTCCGCCGCCAAACTCACGGCAGAATGCAGAAGCGTCTATCTCATCGTCGCTTCTTACTGATATTTTAAAGACGTTCTCATGTCTTTGTTTAACTGTTATGCCTATTTTCACGCCCTCAACGGACAATGGTATAGAAGCAAGTCCCTCGAACTCGGCAGCGTCAACGCCGCTTTTCTCCATAAGCTCTTTTGTAAGCACTATCATAGAGCATTTGCCACCGCAGTAATACTCCATATTCGCTGTAACGGACTGCTCCACCATAAGTCTGCCCTTGCTTTTTACATCAAACATTTTTCTGTTGATATAAGCAAAATCTATGCCATATGACATAAGCTCTGCACAGGCGATGTGAGCCTGCGGAGTTGTGTTTTCATACTTAAAGCAGCCTGTATCCGTTGCAATGCCTGTATAAAGGCATCTCGCTATCTGACGTGATATCTTTCTGCCTGAAGCTTTGAATATCTTATACATTATAAGTGCTGCGGCAGAAGCGTCTGCTTCTACATATGACTGCTTTGCAAAATACTTGTTTGAGATGTGGTGGTCGATGCAAAGGTCGATCGCACCCTCCTCGGCATACTTTGAAAGGTTGCTGCCAAGAAGATTTGTGTCTGCGATATCCACTGCGATAACGTACTTCACATCAAATTCCTGAAGGTAATAGCTCTCATAGATAAGATCATATCTTTCGGGAAAGCTGTCGGAATTTACAACGTTAGCCTTTTTCCCCATATCTCTCAGAAAAGCGCACAGGGCAAAGCCTGAACCAAGCGTATCGCCGTCGGGGCTTTTATGAGTTAAAATAAGAAAATTGTCATTTTCCTCAAAAATTTTAAGAATATCCTGAAATGTCATAATATCCTTTCTCCTCTATTGTTCTTCGCCGTCTTTCTCTTCTTTTTCTTCTTCGGACAGAACTTCTTTAAGAAGCTTGTTTATCTTTGCTGAATGCTCGATAGAATTATCTGCGATAAATTTAAGCTCAGGGCATTTTTTCAGCTTCAGCACGTTTGATATCTCTCTTTTGAGAAATCCTGTTGCCGACTCAAAGCCCTTAACGGCTTCCTTTGCCTTTTCATAGCCCTCAAAGCTTGAAACATACACTTTGCAGAATGAGCCGTCGCCTGCCACGTCGCAGCGGACGATAGTGAGCATATCTCCTCCGTGTATCCTTGGGTCTTTAAGGTCTCTCATTTTGCCCGATATTATTCTTCTTATATCTTCGGACATACGTCCTGCTCTGTAACCTGCCATAATATCTTTATCTCCTGCTTAAATATGCTCTTACGGGGCGGCTGTCCGTCCCGTAAGCATCATTATCAATCTCTGTATTCTTCCATATAGAACGCCTCGAAAATGTCGCCCTCCTTGATATCGGTGAACTTTTCAAGAGTGATGCCGCACTCAAAGCCTGCGGCAACTTCCTTGGCGTCGTCCTTAAATCTCTTAAGGCTTGACATCTTATCCTCGGCGATAACGATACCGTCTCTTACGACTCTTATCTCGTTATTTCTGCCCACCTTACCATCAAGAACGTAAGAACCTGCTACAGTACCAACATTGGATATCTTGTATACCTGTCTTACCTCGATACGAGCTGTTTCCACCTCTCTGTACTTAGGAGCGAGCATACCCTTCATAGCGTCTGTTATTTCTTCTATTGCATCATAGATTATTCTGTAAAGTCTGATATCAACGCCACTCTGCTCTGCATTCTGCTTTGCAACAGGGTCAGGACGAACGTTAAATCCAACGATGATAGCGTTTGAAGCGTTTGCGAGCATAACGTCGCTTTCAGATACAGCGCCTACGCCGCCGTGGATAACCTTAACTCTGACCTCGTCATTTGAAAGCTTTTCAAGTGACTGCTTAACGGCTTCAACTGAGCCTTGAACGTCAGCCTTGACGATGATAGGAAGCTCTTTCATTTCTCCCTCAGCTATCTGGCTGAACAGGTTGTCGAGAGTTACCTTCTGATGCTGCTGGAACAGTTCTTCCTTAGCTTCATGCTTTCTCTGCTCAACAAGCTCTCTTGCAAGCTTTTCGTCTGCAACTGCGTTGAAAACGTCGCCTGCACTTGGAACTTCGCCCAGACCTGTTATCTCAACAGGTGTTGACGGGCCGGCTTCCTTAATGCTTCTGCCCTTATCGTTTGTCATCGTTCTGATACGTCCGACAGAAGTGCCTGCGATTATAACGTCGCCTGACTTCAAAGTACCGTTCTGAACGAGGAGTGTAGCAACAGGGCCTTTGCCCTTATCAAGTCTGGCCTCGACAACAGTACCTCTTGCAAGTCTGTCAGGGTTAGCTTTAAGCTCCTTGACCTCTGCAACGAGGAGAATGTTTTCAAGAAGCTCGTCGATACCCATACCGGTCTTAGCGGAAACAGGAACTGCGATAACGTCGCCGCCCCATTCCTCGACAACGAGGGACTGCTCTGTGAGCTGCTGCTTAACTCTGTCAGGGTCTGCGCCCTCTTTATCCATTTTATTGATAGCAACGATTATTGAAACGCCCGCTGCCTTTGCGTGGTTGATAGACTCGATAGTCTGCGGCATGATACCGTCATCAGCGGCAACAACGAGGATAGCGATATCTGTAACGTTCGCACCTCTTGCTCTCATGGCTGTGAAAGCTTCATGACCCGGAGTATCCAGGAACGTTATCTTCTTTCCCTCATACTCTACCTGATATGCACCGATATGCTGTGTGATACCGCCTGCCTCAGTGTCAGTAACGTGAGCGTTTCTTATTCTGTCGAGGATAGATGTCTTACCATGGTCAACGTGACCCATAACGACAACGACAGGGCATCTTTCCTGCAGGCTCTCCTCCGGATCTTCGTCAGTTTCGATAAGTCTTTCTTCTATTGTAACGTGTACTTCCTTTTCAACCTTTGCGCCAAGCTCTTCTGCAACAAGTGCGGCGGTATCAAAGTCGACCACCTCGTTGATAGAAGCCATTACTCCAAGACCCATAAACTTTTTGATGACCTCGGTAGCTGTTACTTTAAGTCTGCTTGCAAGCTCTGAAACAACGATCTCGTCAGGTATCATGACCTTGAGCTGCTGCTTTCTTGCTCTTTCAAGCTCCAGTCTGCGAAGCTTTTCGCTCTCAGTTTCCTTCTTATGTGAGAACTGCTGTTTCTTTCTCTGCTGAGATTTCTGAGTGAGCTTCTGCTTCTTTGTGAAGTTATCCTTGCTCTTGTTCTGCTTTGAGTTTGCAAGGTTATCATACTTCTCGTTATACTTATCAAGCTCTATATAGCTTCCTCTTGTGTCAATAGTTCTCTGTGTGCCGAACGAATCGTTATCCTCAGAGATAGTATATCCGCCTGAAGCTTCTTTCTTATCAGAAAAACCGCCAAGCTGCTGACGAACGCCATGCTCTTTCTTCTTTGCAGGCTTCTGTGGAGCTGGCTGCTTTTTCTTCTGTTCAGGTGCAGGCTGTTTTGTTTCGACCTTGACCTCCGGCTTCTTTTCCACCTTTGGCTCTGCCTTAGGCTCAGGCTTAGGCTCAAGCTTTGCTTCCGCCTTTGGAGCCGGCTTAGGCTCAGGCTTCTTTTCAGCCTTTTTCTCCTTTTTCTCAGCCTTTACAGGCTTCTTATCTGCCTTCTTTTCTTCCTTGGCAGGCTTTACGTTATTTGCATAGAAAGCATCAAAGCTGTCCACCTGATTGTTCTGTGTATAATACTCCAGAACATAAGAGATCTCCTCAGGGGTAAGCACTGACTGTGTTTTCTTTGGCTCTCCGCCGAGCTTGCCAAGCACTCGATAAGGTCGTTATTTGTAACTTTCAGATCCTTAGCCATATCGCTAAGCTTATATTTAGTTGTTTTCATACTCATAGGCTATAAAATACCTCCTCAATAAATGCTAAATGCTATAAAACTCATTTTCGTCTATAGGGATCTCCTCAAGCCCTTTGGCGCAAGCCTTTGCGAAGCCTCCCTCGCAAACAGCGATAACGCCTGTTCTTTTGCCAAGGCCAAAATGGATATCGTCCATTGTCATGCCAAGGCTGTAAAGCTTTATCCCGTTTTTGTAGCAGTTGAACTTTATCTCTTTAAGAGATTTAGGTGAAAAATCTATTGCCGCAAACACTGCGCAGGCTTTGCCTGTATTGCAGGCGTCCTTCACCATATCCATACCCATTACAAGCTTTCCTGCTTTTCTGCACATTGTAACAAGCCCTATTTTATTATTCATTTTCCCTAAGCTCGCCCTCCATGCTGTTATATATATCCTCGCTTATCATGCAGGAAAAGCTTCTTTCAAACTTTCTTGCTTTTCTTGCTTTTTCAAAGCATTCGACGCTTTTGCATATATAAGCGCCTCTGCCTGATTTTTTGCCTGTGAGGTCAAGGGAGATATCCCCCTCTTTTGACTTCACCACTCTGATAAGCTCTCTCTTGGGTTTCATTTCGCCGCACCCAAGACACATTCTCATTGGTATCTTCTTAGTTTTCATCATCGGCAGCCTCAGCCTTTGCAGAGCTTTCGGATACGATATCTATTTTATAGCCTGTCAGACCTGCGGCAAGCTTTGCGTTCTGACCCTTATTACCGATAGCAAGTGAGAGCTGGTTGTCAGGAACAGTAACACGGCACTCTCTTACGCCCTCCTCTTCGCTGAGAACAACGTTTATTACCTCAGCCGGAGCAAGAGCCTTTGCGATAAACTGTGCAGGGTCTTCGCACCAATTGATAACGTCTATCTTCTCGCCCTTAAGCTCGTTCACAACAGAAGTTATTCTTGACTTTCTAGGACCGATACAAGCGCCTACGGCGTCAACATTAGGGTCCTTTGAATAAACCGCTATCTTGCTTCTTGCGCCTGCAACTCTTGAAATAGCCTTTACTTCAACAGTGCCGTCTGCTATCTCAGGAACTTCAAGCTCAAAAAGTCTTTTAACAAGCTCTCTGTGAGTTCTTGATATCTTGATAGAAGGCTTTCTGTCAGGATTTGCGATACCCACAACATATACCTTGATGATATCTCCTGCCTTGAGTGTTTCGCCTGGTATCTGCTCGTTTCTTACAAGATAAACTTCGTTCTTGTCGATAGTAAGTATAGCGTTCTGAGTAGCAGGCTCGACCTTCTGGACTGTGGCAGAAACGCACTCATGCTCCTTATCGTGATACTGCTCGATAAGTCTTGCTCTTTCAAAATCCTTGATATCGTGCTTGATAGACTGCTTTGCATTCTGAGCGGCAACTCTGCCGAACTTTGCAGGGTCGAGAGGTATCTCCACCATATCGCCCACCTTGATGTTAGGGTCATAGACCTTTGCTTCGTCAAGGAAGATCTCGTTGTCAGGGTCGTCAACATACATAACGTCCATAACTTCCTTGAGAATCCTTATATCGAGCTTTCCTGTAACAGGGTCGATATCCACTCTGATATTCTCGCAGTAAGGATAATCCTTCTTGATAGCCTTTTCGATACCTGATTTTATTTTCTCAATAAGTATATCGCTGCCAATATTATTTTCCTTTTCCAAATCCGTCAGAGCTTCAAAAAATTTGCTGGTCATTTCCTTATTCATTTTCTGATCAATCCTTTCACACTTGATTCGGGCTTTGCCCATATTTATTAAATTTCTTCATTCAGAACAGGTCTGCGTCATCATTGAGCTTTACATAAGCACAATCTGCAAGCTTGAACTCTACATTCTCCACGCCGTTCATATCCTCATCCAGCTTCTGACAAAGTATCTTATCCTTGTCATATCCCACAAGACCCACAACGAATTCTTTTTCACCGTTTTCGTCAGGTCTTATGAGCCTTACTCTTATAACGTCGCCTATGCAGACCTCAAAATGCTCGGGTCTTCTAAGCTCTCTGCCAAGTCCGGGACTTCCGCACTCCAGCACATAGCTCTGAGCTATAGGGTCTGCCTCGTCAAGCACCTTGTTCATCGGTCTTGTGAAAGCCTCGCAATCGTCCATATCTATGCCGCCGTCCTTGTCGATAAGCACCCTGAGGTACCACGTTGCTCCCTCCTTTTCAAACCTTACGTCCCAAAGGAAAAAGCCAAGCTCGTCTGCGATAGGCTGTGCAAGCTCTCTTACTTTTTCTACCGTAGTTTTCTTTACTTCCATACAGCACCTCCGTTAATGCTTCCCAAAGCAAAGCCATTAGGCTTTGCCATGAAAAAAAGCCCCATACAAAACCAAAAGACCGGAAGTCAAGTTCCAGTCTTTCATTAAAAGCCTATTGTGATTATTATACCACACAAAACAGTTTTTTGCAAGGACATTCAAAAGTTTTTAATGAAAAGAATTAAATATTATATTAATAGTCTGTAAACATTTCGTCAACTGACGTTCTTTTCATTCTCCTCAGGGATATCCTTAGGTTTTGCTTTTTCTTTATCCACGGATTTCTTCACTGTTCCCTCGACGAAATCCAGCGGAACGGTGAACATTATTCCCGTATTGGGCTGAGATAGATCGCCCACAGTATTATAAACTATCTTTCGTGCGGTATCCAGCTGATTATTTTTTATTACTGAGAGGATAGTTCTGTTATCCTCTTCACCGCTGAAAAGTCCTCGGATAGAGGCGCTGAGAAAGCTGCTGTCAAGTCTTGAAAGGGTCATTGCCATACCTGACGACTCGATTATAGTCGCACCCTTTATGCCTGCTGCTGAAAGTCCCTCCAGCAAATAGTCAAGCACGTCTGTTTTATTAAGGATTATGACCAGAAGTTTCACGTTATATCGCCCCCTGTTAAAATTTCAGCCTTTACGTTTTTACTTCTCCGCTGCTGACGGTGCAGTATCTTTGAGCATTGTCTGAACGCTCTCCTTGAACTTATCAGACACCTTAAAGTGAGAATCGTCCGTCCACTCGCCCTCCGGCACAAGAGCTTCTGCAGGAGTAAGGTTCTGATCCAGCATATCCTTGAGATACGACTTTTCTTCCTTATACTGTGCACTTGTCCAATCGGTATCACTGTTTGCGGTGAATATATTATAGAAGTTATCAAGATTATCCTTAGTGATATTCGTCTGCTGGAAAGCGTTGTTTATAAGCATTGTCACCGCAGTTCCAAGAAACTTCATATTACCGTTCCTGCCCTCTTTGAAAACAGGATACTGACAGATAAGTCTTATCTGATGACCGCTGAGGTTAGTCAGATCGCCGCTTGGGATAGCGATATCGTTCTCGTCATTATCCTGAGAGAGATAGTAAAGCTCCTCATCAGGAGTATATGTAATTCCGCCCACAATATCCGCCGCATTCTCGAATGCGTCATTTGTGAGAGAAACGTAATTGTCTATAGTGATACCGAAAGTGTCTGCAACGGCTGCTTCAAGCTTCACCATGCCGCCCTCTTCGTGTATCTCACGCATTGTCTGGCTTCCACTCACCGTGAACGCTGAAACAGGCATTATGATTATCTTCTTTGCGTCCGGTGCAACTCTTATGACTGTTGCGTCTGCAAGAACGCCCTTGCTGTTCACTCTTGCAAAAAGGGTATTATAAACCGGGCTTTTTATGCCTGCGTCGCTGTCGCTGTCATCATTGCCGATAACACCAAACTCTCTGAGGGCATACAGTGCAAGCATGCCGATAACAAAGAGGAATATTATCATCGTTATGAAGTAGACCAGAGCGATAGGAGCCTGAGATCTTCTTTTTTTCTTGTGAGCTTTCGTCTGAGCCATGTTATTGATCTCCTTACTTTCAAATATATACAGGCAGGCATACTGTCCGCCATATTTTCATATATAAACTTTTTCGGAAAAATTCTCGAAAACTATTGAACAATTTGCAATTTAGGTGTAAACTAAATAGGACGGCTGTCTGAGTCTGAGTCGATATAAAAAACAGGATTATCGTCAAGGCATATGATGTTCAGCGTAAGGCCTGCACGCTTTGCCATGTTTATGGTCTGCAAAGTGCCTGAGCCTTTGGCTTTCTCTTTTATGACCCCGATCAGACGAGAGGAGTGTTCCACCATAAAGCTGTTTCGCTTTTTATAACAGCCGTTTTCATACTTGGGGCTTGTTATCACGACCGCACTGCAAGAGTTCAGAATAAGCGAATATGTATAGCTGTCCAAGGGTGTTTTCATCTCTGTACGCTGGCCTGCATAGGGCAGAACGCACACGAGCTTCATATCCTTATATTCGGGCTGAGCCGAAAGGCTGTGGACTATCTCAGCACAGCGCAGGTCGATACCTTTTGACATACCTGATATAAAAGTACGGCAGCCTTCGCTATATGCTTCCTTTATCATAAGGACGAGCATACTCAGGAGATTTTTCATACCCTGCTTATGGACATCGCCGCCGAAAGGCAGATCCCTGTCCCTATGACCTGTAAAGCAGCAAGAGGTATCTCGATTGCAGAAAAATTCTTCTGCGGGGACGATATTACTCACATCAAAGCCTCCTGAAAGATTTGGCGACACAATGCCCATGATAAGAACATTATAACACATTGATTTATCTTTTTCAATAGAAAATGACAAATATTTTGTGCAAAGGCACAATTATAAAACCGAAAGGGAAGAAAAATAAAATGGATTTTTTGAAGAGAGCATGGGCTGAGGTAGATCTTGACAGCATTGAATACAATCTGAAAGAATACCGCAGGCTCATAGGGGAAAAAACAGAGATAATGTGCGTTGTAAAGGCGAGCTGCTACGGACATTTTGACAACGGGGTAGTTCCGTTTCTTGAAAACGAGATGGACATTCGCTGGTTTGCGGTATCCAACATACACGAAGCCCACAGGCTCAGGGATATGGGCATAAAGGGCGAGATACTCATTTTGGGCTACACACCTCCTGAGAATGCTAAGTGGCTCACAAGGCTTGACATAATTCAGGCTTGCACAGAGCTTTCATATGCTAAAGCACTTTCAGAAAACGCTGACGGCAAGGTACGCATACATGCCGCTATCGACACGGGCATGACGAGGATAGGTCTTCACGGGGAAACCGACAAGATATACGGTGAGCTTAAAGAGATATCAAAGCTTGAAAACATTGCGCTGGAGGGCATTTTCACCCACTATGCGGTGGCTGACAGCCTGAGAGAGCAGGACGAGGAATACACAAAGGCACAGACGGAGAAGATACTTGCCGTTGCTGACAAGTGCGAAGCAGAGGGGCTTCACCTTGAAAAAGTGCATTTTCTCAACTCAGCCGGCGGAGTATACTATTATAATGAGAGAAGCTCTCTTGCAAGGCTTGGAATAATACTTTACGGACTTTATCCTGACCCTGCAAAGGCTCTGCCTTTTGAGCCAAAGCCTGCTATGGAATTTAAGGCGGCTGTTGCGCAGGTAAAATACATAGACAATGGCACTGACGTAAGCTACGGCAGGACTTACACTGCAAACGGCAAAGTAAAGCTTGCAACTGTTACGGCAGGCTATGCAGACGGATATCCAAGGGCGCTTTCAAACAAGGGATATGTGCTTATCAACGGAAAGAAATGCCCTATCACAGGCAGGATATGTATGGATCAGTTCATGTGTGATGTAACTGAGGTAGAGGACGTAAAGGCAGGGGACGAAGCTGTTCTCATAGGCTCACAGGGAAATGAAAAGATAACCGCCGACGATATCGGCAAAATGACAGGGACGATAGGCTACGAGATAGTTTGCGGAATATCTGCAAGAGTGCCGAGAGTTATCTCACGCCACGGAGAGCAGACGGCTGTTCTTGAAATAGAGTAAGGGAGGATAAAGAGCCATGATAAGATTTTCCGGCGGCAGGGTAATGACCCTTGCCAACGGCATAGAAACGCAGGATATAGAGGTCTGGACGGAAGGCTCAAAGATAGTTTTCGTTGGCAAGCCTAAGGCTGAGGAGCTTGACGGAAAGGTTTTTGAACGTGAATATGACCTCAAGGGAAATCTCCTTATGCCGTCATTCAAAAATGCGCACACTCACTCGGCAATGACTTTTCTGCGATCATATGCTGACGATATGCCTTTGCAGGACTGGCTTTTTAAGCAGATCTTTCCAATGGAAGCAAAGCTTGACGGAGAGAAAGTTTACTGGCTCACGAAACTTGCTATACTTGAATATCTCACAACAGGCTGTACGGCGGCATTTGATATGTACTTTGAGCTTGACGATTATGTAAAAGCCTGCACGGAAAGCGGTTTCCGCTCTGTGCTTTGCGGTGCGGTGAGCGGTGACAAGTCTAATCTTGAAAGGCTTGAAAACAACTATCTGAAATACAACAATGTTGACCCTCTTATAAGCTTTATGCTTGGCTTCCATGCAGAATACACCTGCGAAAAGGAGCTTATGGAGGGCGTTGGCAAACTTGCGGCAAAATACAAAGCGCCTGTTGCAATGCACAACTCGGAAACCGCAAAGGAAGTAAGAGAATGCATAGAGAAATACGGCATGACGCCAACTGAGCTTTTTGACAGCTTCGGAATTTTCGACTTTGGCGGTGCAGGCTTCCACTGCGTTCACATGAGCGACAATGATCTTGAGATATTCAAAAACAAGGGCGTATGGGCTGTTCACTGTGCAGGCTCTAACGTAAAGCTTGCAAGCGGCATTGCGCCTATCGTAAAAATGCAAGATATGGGAATAAACATCGCTATAGGTACTGACGGCCCTGCAAGCAACAACTGTCTTGATATGTTCAGAGAAATGTTCCTTATGACAGGCTTGCAGAAGATAGCTTGCGATGATGCTTCTGCCTGCCCTGCTGAATCGGTGCTGAAAGCGGCAACTGTAGGTTCTGCAAAGGCAATGGAGCTTTCTGACTGCGACATTATCGCAGAGGGCAAGCAGGCTGACCTTATCGTTATCGACCTTTTTCAGCCTAATATGCAGCCTCTTAACAACATAGGCAAAAACCTTGTTTACAGCGGTT
This sequence comes from Ruminococcus sp. AM31-15AC, assembly GCF_003462045.1. Lineage (NCBI taxonomy): Bacteria > Bacillati > Bacillota > Clostridia > Eubacteriales > Oscillospiraceae > Ruminococcus > Ruminococcus sp. AM31-15AC. The sequence continues at coordinate 41,017 of NZ_QTYG01000003.1, forward strand.
CAAAGCAAAACGTAAAGCTTACGATGTGTGCAGGTAAAATGCTTTATGAGGACGGCGAGTTCAGGATAGGCGAAGAACCTGCGGTCATTTACAAGAAAGCTAACGAGATAATCGAGAGCATGAAAGATTAAATGTAGGGGCGACCTTGGGTCGCCTTTATCTTTTACGCAAACACTGTGTTGATACACAAAAAAGGGACGCTTTGAAACGTCCCTTTTTACATTATATTCTATTCTTCAAAGAAAAATGCTTCGTTTGCAGGATAGTCTGTTTCGTCCGTGAGAGTTACCACTGCACAGTCATTTGAGCTTTCGTCCTTTTTGCCGAATATCTGATCTCTGAAAAGCCAGAAAACGTCAACGCAGATAACAGCAAGTATAAGAATGATAAGTATTATCGGCACAAGTGCGCCTGCACCCTTTCCAGGTGTAACGCCGTTCATTTGATTCATCTGATTTGGCTGGATAGGCTGTCCACCCTGATTCATCTGTGGCATTGCATTGTTCACAGGCTGAGCAGGCTGCTGATAGCCCTCAGGTGTAAGAACTCTTTCAGGCTGCTGAGGCTGTGGGGCAACGTTCGGAGTTTCCGCAACTGTTGGCGTCTGAGGTATTTCCACAGTTCTTGAAGCCATTGCAACTTCCTCGGCTGTCGGCTGTGCAGGCTGAACAGGCTTTGCAGGCTCTTGCCTGGCAGATAAACGCTGTCCATAGTCGGCATATCAGGAGTCGTTGGCGGAATAGTCTGATTTTGCACAGGAGTATCGTCAAAATGCAGCTCAGGCACTTCGATAGACTCCATTTCAGGATTTCTCTCGTCCACTACAGGCTCGTCGGCAGGCGTTTCGTCCTGCGGCACGGCTGTTCCGCAGACGTTGCAGAACTTAGCCCCCGCATTAAGTGTATTTCCACACACTGAGCAGACCTTGCTCTTTATAAGCTTCTGTGGCATTCTTGTTCCGCAGGCAGCGCAGAACTTTGCACCGTCGGCAACAGGCAGACCGCATTTTGGACAATTTTCCATATTAATACCCTCTTTTCATATTATTATTGATCCCCTCAGCCCTTTTGGCTGAGATCAAATTTTTCGATAACTTTCCCGAAAATATACCAGTTGTTTTCTATTTTGACCACTGTTATCTCACGGCTGGCAGACAGCTCGCCACTGTCAGTGATCTCGGTGAGCTTCGCTGTCATCGTAACAGCTTTTTTGATAGTCACATTTTTGTGATAGCTTTCCTTATAGCTTTTTTCAAGGTCTCTCAAGCCGTCGCTGTCAAGCTTTTTTTATCGCTGAGCTTATAAGAAAGCTCCGTTTTTTCCTCGCCCCTTGTGAGAAGCGTTTCCGCAAGGGCTTCGTTATAGCTGTCGCTGTTTTTATACTCCGCCTCCGCTTCTGGGGTAAAGCAGGAAAGATATGACTGCGTATCGCTATACTGCGCCGCTGTGACTAAAGTTGCTACTGGCTGTTCATATCCCAGGACCGCTCTTTCTTCCTTTCCGCAGGAGCAAAAGAGCATTGCCACACACAAAAGCATACACAGAACTGATATTTTTTTCATTGTGCAAACACCGTATTTTTTCAAAAACGGGCGGAAAATTCTCCGCCCGTTACTGATAGTTTATATATCTTAGAAACCTGTGCTTATTGGAAGGTCGCCCTCGTCCAGAAGTACCCATGTGCCGTCCATCTTGCCAACAATAACAGTTGTCTTGTCGGTCTTGTCAGCGTCTTCGCCTTCGATAGTATACTTGATCTTTACCTTGTAAGCCTTTGTGAGCTTATACTTCTTAGCCTTTTTAACACTAAGTACAGAGGCAAGATCTGACATATCGTTGTAGCTGTCGATATCGTCTGAGTCTACCTTAGTCTTTTTAACGACCTCATAGCTTATCTCAGCGTCATCGCCGTATTTCTTTGTAAGTCTATCTCTCTGCTTTTCAGCCTCTTCATCAAAATCCTCGTCGCTTATCTCAATGATACCGTCCAGAGCGTCTGCCATATCTTTATAATAAGGAGGCATAAGCTCTTCATAAGCCTTACCGTCACCGTCATTGAGAACGTCCATAACGTTATTGATAGGAGTTTTCCAGCTTCCACCGCCGAAGATCAGACAAAGGATAACGACTACCAAAATAACAAGCACGAGCAAAACTGCCAGAACTGCGATAGTGAGCTTATTAGGCTTGTTTTTCAGATTTTTGATATTTTCAACAGAAACAGCGTCCTTGATAGCGTTCATGTCAATATTCTTGGCTGCCTGCTGAAGATTTGCCATTGGTGAAGCGGTCTGCTGTGCAGGCTGCTGAGGTGCTATTGTTGCACCGCACTGAGTGCAGAAAGTCGCATTGTCGTTAAGCTGAGCTCCGCACTGTCCACAAAATTTTGCCATATAATTCTCTCTCCATATTCATTATAAATTTTTTTGAAGACATTTACTTCATAATAATATATTAAACTAAAGCGTTTGATTTGTCAATAGTTTTTCACAAAGTTTAGCAAAAAAGTACACATCATCAGCCCTTTTCGCACATTTGTTACATATTATTTTGAAAAAGCTGTTACAAAACCTTAAAGCTGTTTACCTATTCTTATGATGCTTTCTGTGATAAGCTTTTTGAAAAGGGGAGCAGCCTTGTCTGCACATTCCTGAACTTCAGCATGAGTGAGAGGATTATCCGTCATGCCTGCTGCAAGGTTTGCAACGCAGGATATTCCGCAGACTTTCATGCCTGCATGATTTGCGGCGATAGCCTCGCAGGCTGTTGACATTCCCACTGCGTCAGCACCGATAGTTCTTGCCATTCTTATTTCCGCAGGGGACTCGAAAGACGGTCCGGTGAGCTGGAGATAAACGCCATGGCGGAGGGTTATGTCAAGATCTTCTGCTGCACCTGAGATGATATCCCTGAGCTTTTTGTTATATATCTCGCTCATATCAGGAAATCTTGTTCCAAGCTCGTCGATATTCTTGCCAATAAGAGGATTAGGAACAAAGCTTGAGATATGGTCTGTTATAAGCATGAAGTCGCCTGCCTTGAAGCCTGCGTTCACTCCGCCCGATGCGTTTGTAAGGAAAAGCACCTTTGCGCCCAACATTCTCATAAGTCTTGCAGGAAGCACAACGTCCTCCATTGCATATCCCTCATAATAATGCACTCTGCCCTGCATTATAACAACAGGCACTTCGCCAACATATCCGAAAACGAACTGACCCTTGTGTCCCTCTACCGTTGATGTAGGGAAGCCCTCTATATCCTTATAGCTGAGGGTGTATTTCACGTCTATGGAATTTGCATAATCGCCAAGACCTGAGCCAAGCACAAGGGCTACCTTTGGCTCAAAGTCTATTTTGCTTTTTACGCATTCGTAACATTTTGTAAGCTTTTCATAAGCTGTCATAAAATTTCCTCCTATCAATCCTCACCAAGCTTCAACGCCTGACTTATCTTTATCTTCTTTATAAGTCTGCCAAGCACCACAAAGGCTGTGAGCAGCATTACTCCTATAACTGCATAAAGCTTCAGATAGTCGCTGCGTTCAGGTATCACTGCAAACGGCGGCACTGACTGGCTTGCGTCGAAGATGCTCTGGAACAGCGGTACAAAAAGGTCGCTGGTTATGCCGCCGATAAAGATAGCGGCGAATATTGCAACGCCTGACACCAAAAGCTGTTCATAGACTATCATCATTATTATCTCTCTGAACTTCATTCCCATTGCTCTTAGGATACCAAACTGCAAAGTCCTGCTCTTTATGGAGAGTATCCAATAGATAAGGAAACCTATTATGCACATCACCATGATGATGATAAAGCCAAGAGTAAGAGCGCCGTTCATGCCCTGGAGCATAGGGTCGTTTTTCTTTTCTATAGTCTGCTGGCTTGCAGATTCAAGGGTGAGGGGTTTAATGCCTGCTTTGTCTATTGAGTCATAAAACTCCTGAACGGAAGCTCCGTCTTTGAGCTTGAACCATACCTCATAAGGCTCCATGCTTGTCTGAACGTTCACATAGTCGTAATTCATAACGGCAAAGTCCATATAACCGCCGTTTTTCGCCTCTTTATAAGGGCTTAGTCCCGGCCAGTAGTCAACAAAGGCAAGGACGGTCACTTCAAAGGGCTCGTTTCCGCCCCACTTACACTCTACAGTATCACCAAGCTCCAGACCATAGCTCTTGAAGCTTGAAGAGAGGATAACTCCCGGTGTGTACTCTGCGAGGGCGTTCAGGTAGTTATTTAACTGAACAGGCAGAAGTCTGTCCTCAAATTTGCAGACCTTTGAGAAATCGCTTGGCACTATGGTCATAAGCTGGACATTGCTTGTTGAGCTTTTGCCTGAGCTTGTGTCAACGCTTTGGTCAAGGAAATCGTCACGGGTCTTTTCCTCATCGTCAGACTTTGTCTGCTGTCTTGGAACGTTCATTTTGTTTGAAGATATGGTCACGCCGTCTTTTCTGAAAACCTTTGTGACATCTTCCACTCCTGCGAGCTTTTCAAATCGCTCAAAAACAGGCTCTACATACTGTATGGTAGTTTCTGTATCTTCTTCGTCGCTTTCCTCGGAAGTCTGCTTTGTGCCTGATTGAGCTGCCTGAGATGCGCTTTGAGGAGTGGACTGCTGTGCAGATTCTATCTTACTGCTATACCACTGCTCTGTAAGAACTGCGTCGCAGCCAACCCCATAGGCAACGCTTTCCTCGGCATTTCTATTCAAGGCTCTTGCGGTATTCGCAAAGAACACGCCCAATGATACAGTAAGAACAAGGAACAGCATCAAAAATCTTTCCCTACCCGTTGAGGAGCGACCGATATTAGTCAGTGAAACATACTGTGCAGGCGACCACACTCTTCTGCCTATTCTTGCGAGAAGCCTTATTATATAAGGATATATCCTTATAAGAAACAGACCAAGACCAAGTATAAAGGCAGTGGAAGCCACGAACATTATAGGGTTTACTGTTGCGGTGGTGTCTGTTACACCCTCTGCAACAAGCTTTTCCTGAGTTTTGTTGTAATAATAAAGCCAGCCAACTGAACCGCCCACAAGGATAAAATCAAGGCAGACCTTTTCCCACAGAGCGTGCTTTTTCTTTTTGGCTTTTGACTGCTTATGCTCAACAATAGTTGTTTTTGTGGCAGGAAAGATCGGTATCATAGTTGTGACAAAGAACACCGCCACGGCTATTGCCGCATAGACGACAGCTTCTATTGTCATATGAACAGGGAGCGAACGCCTGTTGACAAACTCCAAGAATCCGTTTGACGCACCAAGTACCTTGCAAAGTCCAAGACCTGCGAATGGTCCTATTATAACGGTCAGAACGCCCAGTACGAGAGATTCCAGAGCATAAATTCCCATTATCTGCAAGCGGCTTGCTCCACGGCTTTTGAACACCGCTATCTCGTTACGCTCCTGCTCAACGTTGAGCTGCGACACCATAAAGAGATAGAATATTATCATAAGTATGACAGGTATCTGCAAAAGCCACAAAACAAGCTGGAGCTGTGATGAACGGCTCTCATAGTCCTTGAGGATATCTGAGGCAGGCATCGAAAAGCCTATGGAATTTTCACCAAAATAGGTCTTTTGCTTTGCTATCATCTCGTTTGTGCTTGCAAGGTCAGTCATATTCATGGAAGCATAATCCACCGCATAGTTATGGACAGCCTTTGTGATATTCACAACGCCAGTATCAACGCAATCCCCGAGCATTGTGTCATAATCTGTAAAGACAACGGCTGTATACTGAGAATCAAGACCCTCTGCCCAATATGCGTCATTTTCGTCCTTAACGTCAAAAACGCCCACGATCTCTATTTTTATTGACTTGTTATCATCAAACACGTCGGCTATCTCATATACTGTGTTTATAGCAAGCTCTGTGCTTTTCAGGCTTTTTCTGTGGCAACGCACTCGTAAACGCCGTCTGAACGCTTGCCTGCAGTGAACATTCTGCCCTGCTTTATGCTGATATGGTCGGAAATATCCGTCATACCGCCGAGAGTGAATCTTGCCTGCGAATTGCCATCTGAAACGGCAAGTGAACGCACATAAAGATACTCGTCACTTATATACTTCTTATCAAGCTTTTCAGGCAGACCAAGCTCCTTGAACTTAGCCTCCACTTTGTTATTATAATTCTCAACAGCTTTCTGCTGCTCACTGCCTGAGATATCCATTTTCAATCCATAGCTGGTATTATACGCACCCGGATAGATCTCATATTCTGTCTGGAACGACTCAAGATCCTTTACAAGCATTCTTTGCAGAGAAGCGTTCATATAAATAGGGATAGTGCTCATCATGGCAGACGCCATAACAAAGCCTATCAGCAGGCAAAGCACCATCCATTTGGTGTTTCGCATTTTACGGAACAATAAGGTGAACATAAGCTTATCCTTTCAAACCTATCTGATAACAATTTCGTCGCCCTCTTTAAGACCCGATCTTATCTCGGTCTGAGAGCCTGTAGAAAGTCCTGTTTCCACTTCAACGGCAGTTTTTTCACCGTTTTTCAGCACATAAACTACCTTTGTGCCGTCAACCTTTTTTATCAGATTATTTGAGATAACGATAGCATCCTTTACGCTGTCAAGGACAAGTATCGTATCTGCAAGCTGACCCACTGCTTCCGCAGGGGCGGTATCCTTGAAACGAACATAGATAGTATCCGCCTGATAATCTATACCTGTTTCGTCAACATTATTGTGATCCTCATTCTGCTCAGCCTGATAATCAGCAAGCTTTTTAGGAGTCATAAAAACAACACCGTCATAATAATCCTCGCCTATCCTTATCTGCACTTCTGTGTCGATATCATACTGGGTGAGGTCGTCAGGCTGTATTGCGATATAAAGAGCCGAAGTATCTATAACAGTTGCGATAGTCTGACCAGGATTTACGTTGTCGCCTGCTCTTACGTCAGAGAGTGACGAAACAACGCCGTCTATAGGTGATTTCAGGCTTGAATCCTCCTTCTGAGCCTGCAATTTTTCAAGCTCTTTTTCAAGGAGCTGCACGTCAACATAAGCAGAGTCTATCTCTGCCTGAGAGCCGCCGCCTTCATAAATTATATCAACTTTAAGCTTTGCTTTTTCGAGATAAAGCTGTTTTTCTTCTATCTGATAGTCAAGGTCATATGTATCAAGGTCACAGATAACATCACCCTTTTTGACCTTATCGCCTGCTTTTACATAAAATTTTGACACTGTGCCGCTCTGCTTTTCATAAGAAAGAGTATACTGATTTTCCGCTGTGACAGTGCCCGTTGCGACTATCTTCTTTTCAAGGTCTTTTTTCTTTGCCGTCACTGTGGAATATGTAACATCGCTTGCCTTCACGGTCGGTGCATCGAGGACTTCCTCCTCGTCAGGAAGCAGATAGCAACCCCCTGCGGAGAGGCACATTATCGCTGATACTGCGGCAGCAAAAAGCTTTTTTAAATCAACTTTTATATTCATGTTCAGACTCCTAACTGAATATTTTTATAAACAACTTACCATGGCAATAATACCCAAAGTAATTATATCAAAAAAAAGTTTTTTTTCTATACACGATTGTACTAAATTAACCTGACATTTCAAAGCAATATGCACAATTGCGTTGCTTTATATATGTACAAATTTAATAAGTCTTAAATATATGAACATAAAAAGGCTTCACGCAAAAAAAGTCCCGCACCGAAGTGCAGGACTTTTGATAAGCATATTTGCAAATTAGTTTGCAAGACCTGATCTTTCAACACCCTCGATAAAGTATCTCTGAAGGAATACATACATGATAAGGATAGGTGTGATAGAAAGCAGACAACCTGCTTCAAGCCATACGATTATCTGTCTTACAGATACCGCCTGACCGTCGAAGAGCTGCTGAGTCAGGTTTGTATTCAGGTTCTTCAGCATAAGAGCAACAGTGTCGTTCTGTGTGAAGAATGATGATGATACATAGTAGTCGTTCCAGTACCAAACGATAGAGAACAGGAATACTGTCAGGAACGATGACTTTGCGTTAGGACACATGATAACAAGGAATGTTTTCAGTGGGCTGCAGCCGTCGAGGTATGCAGCGTCTTCAAGCTCCTTAGGAAGTCCTCTGAAGAACTGACGGAAGATGAAGATAAACAGACCTGCACGGAGTCCGTTTGCAAACAATGCAGGAAGATACATTGTCCAACCGCTGTTGATAAGCGATGTTGATTTGCCAAGTGTGAATACCTTAGCGAGCCACTCTGGCTTGAAGTAAGCATACTGGAGGTAAAGTGGGATAGTTGTGATCTGTGGAGGTACGATGATCATAAGAACAACGATACCGAACAGGATTCCCTTACCTTTGAACTTAAATCTAGCGAAGCCGTAGCCTGTGATAGAGCAGGTGATAACCTGAAGGACAGATGCCACGAGGTTAAGGATAACTGTGTTTACAACAGTATCTTCAAACTTCATTACTCCCCAAACGTCCTTGATGTTATCAAGTGTGAAGCTCTTAGGGATCCAAACTACTGATGGGTCGTTCATCTGCTCATTTGGTCTGAACGCAGTTGAAAGCATGAATATCAGTGGATAGAGGATTACGAAGCACAGACCAAACAGGATAAGGAATCTGAAGAACGGCCAAACCATTCCGATAGCTCTTCTTCTTCTGTTATAGCTGATCTGCTCAGGGGTGAGATATTTCTCAAGACCCTCATCTTTCATCTTCTTATAACGGGCTTTAATAGCAGCCTTTCGTTCTTTTTCGAACTCTTTTTCTTCTTTTTTAGTTGCCACTTAAATCCCCCCTTATTCTACTTCATAGTAAACGAACTTATTAACAAGTGCTACGACAAGTGCAAGGAATACTGCTACGATAAGGAAGTATGCCCAAGCCATTGCCGCTGAGTAGCCATGCTCCCAGTTGCTTGCCTTGTTAAGAACGATCGTCATAACTTCGTTCTGTGGATCGACGAATGAGTCAACGATTGTATAAACCACGCTTGAAAGTATCATTGGGCTGATATAAGGAATTGTGACTTTCCAGAAGAACTCCCATGAAGTTGCACCCTCGATCTGGGCTGCTTCCTTAGCTGAGAGCGGGATACCCTGAAGTGCTGAAAGCACCAGAAGTATCTGGATACCTGAGTTCCATACAAGGTTCAGGATGTCGGTGGTCAGCGAGTTTATCATCATAGTGAGCTTATCACTGATGTTGTAGATGCCGAGGAAGTTCAGCAGCTGGTCAACGAGGTCAGCCTCGAACATTGAGCTGAACTGCTCAGATCCGCCTGCGTATCCGCCTGTGCTCATGTTACCGTTGATGATGTCGATAACAGGACCTGTAGCGATGATAACAGGGAGGAAGAATACTGATCTTGCGAATGTTCTTCCCTTGAATTTCTGATTAAGGATAACTGCGATAAAGATAGAGAATATGAGGATAAGAGGAGTTCTCAAAACCGTATTCTCGATCATTGCTACCAGAGCCTTGGAATAATCCTGATCCTTACGGAAAGCGTTTACATAGTTTTTCCAACCGATAAAGGACATTTTCATTCCGCCCTGAGTTACCTCAGTTTTGTTGAATGAGTAAATGAGAGATTCTATAAGAGGCAGGATAAAGAAGTAGATAGTACCCAGCGCCCAGATCGCTATAAATCCGTAGCCGTAAAGTCCTTTTCTTTTTTCATAAGAAAGTCTGTGCTTCTTTTCCTTCATCACAGGTGCAGGAGCGACTGCCTCAGCGGCAGGCTCTTCTGCGATTATCTCCTCTGTTGAAATTTCTTCTATAACAGCCTCAGCGTCATTTTCCTTTTCGACTGTATCTTCAAGATCCTCAGCCTTAACAGCCTCGATCTCTTCAGGAGTGTTTTTGATCTCTTCGCTCATTATTCTGTCAAACCTCCTTCTATACAATCTGCAAGGTCATAGACCTCTGTGCCTACGGTAGCTGTTGCGTTCTTCTTATCAACACTGATAACAACGTCTGAAGCTCCGTCCTTTGAATAAGTTGTGGTAAGAACGTTCTTGTCATCGCTCAGCTCATACTTTGTGATCGTATAATCTGAAACGCCTGAAAGTATGCTGCTTACCTTTTTGTACTGATTAGCTGCAAGATCTGTCCAGCCTGCATAGTTTGAATAATACAGGTCGTCATATTCTGTATCCTGAAGCGTATCAGCGTCAGCGTATGTCATATCATAGTGTATCTGTGAGCCTGAAGCCAGTGAAAGCAGGAATGTTTCATCTGAATTTGAGCTCTTATTGATAGGTGTTGAAGCGTAGTCAACATATCCGTGAATGACCATCTGATAGAATGGGATATCGAAATCTGTTACGTTGAATCCACTGGAGTAAACAGGAACGTTTGAAACGTTTGTTACATATGGGAGAACGTAAGAGTTCGCACCGTCTGCGAATACTGTACTGATCTTCTCGCTCGCACTCTTATAGCCGTCAACGACAGTATTCATGGTCTTGCTTCTGCTTGAAGGCTCCTTCTTTGAATAGTCAGAAACAAGCTTTGTTGAATAATCACCGAAGCCGATAGAAGTGAGCTTTTCATCAGTATAGCTCTCGAGCATTTCTGTGAACACATTCGAGTACTTGTTTGGTGTGAGCAGAGCAGGTGAAACTCCCTTTTCTGCAACACCGAAGGCTGGGCTGTATGATGACTGTCTTGAATAAGCATTTGAAACTCTGATAGCTGTGCTTGTAAGAGTCATATATCCCCATGAACCACTGTCCATCTTGAAGTTGTTCATTGAAGGAACGATCTTCATATTATCGTCCTTTGAGATAAGCTTATCAAATGCGCTTGAACCACCAAGCTTGCCGGACGGAGATACCTCTGTGGATATCTTGTTCTTGATAGAGTCATTTGTCCAGTCGTTATAGTTGACAGTTATGTTGTCAACTCCGCCGTCCTTGAGGATATCAAGTATGTCGGAAGCCTGATCGAAGCCAGTGATCTCTGTTTTAAGATTGAATGGGATACCAAGAATAGAAGTATCCTTCATAACGCCGCCATAAAGGTCAACGTAAAGATCGCTCTTATTTGCCTTAGCCTTAGCTGTAAGACCCCTATTATTGATAAGGTAGTTTCTGTAGACCTCAGCGCAGTCAGCGTAGTTAAGATCCTCACCGTTATCTGAATCAACAGGATAATAACGAACTCCAAATCTCTCGGTCTTTATTCCGTTCTTCTCGAACACTGTGATCTTGTTTGAGTTATCACCGCTCATGAAGAATGAGTCTGAGCTTCTTGTTTCAAACTCGAAGTAACAAGTGTTGTAAGCCTGCTTTTCCTGTCCGCATACCTGAGCGTGAGCATAAACGTTTGACTCACCGTCAGAAGCAACGCAAACAAGTCCGGATGAACCGCTTACTGTTGCAAGGACCGGCATATAAGCCTGCTGAGTGGTTCTTGGAGCTGTTATTGGAACGGCTGTATAATCTCTGCCGAATACCTGCTGATTGTAGTCAGCGTACTCGGTCTTGCCGTTGTTATAGTTTATTACAGCACCGCTTCCGTCAGGAACTATCATATAGCCTGTCGCAGTTGAATCAGCAGCGCCGAAGTTAGGGCAGAACTCGATCTTTGTAAGCACCTTTCCGTCTACCTGAGAAGTGTTTTTCTCCTCGATCTCATCTGAATCGCAGTAAACATAGAGGTTATCGTCCTCAAGAACATAGTGTATCTTGAGCTTCACACCATCAGAAACGTAGTTATATGTAGCAACAACGCCGTCTGAATTTTTCTCCCATTTTACTTTTGCCTTGTTGGAGTAAACCGGAGCAGGGGACTCTGTTCTCTTTTCCTGTCTAAGGTCACCGACTCTGATAGCGGCACTTGCAGCGATCTGCTTTCTCTGGGCATTTTTCATTGCTGTGCCCTTAACTGTGTCGATAATTGTCTGGTCAGCCTGAACATTTATAGGCGAAGTCCACCAATACTTACCTGAAGCCTTTACATAAAGACAAAGTCTTTCGTTTTCTTCGTCAAGATAAAGAGCTATCTTGTCGTTCTCTGTTATCTTTTCGCACATTGCAAGAGCTTCTTCGTCAGTTATAGGCTGAACCTCGTCGTCCTTGCTTGCTGTAGTAGTTGTTTTCTCATCGGCTGCTGAGTCTTCAGCAGCTTCATCGCTGCTTTCATCGGCAGTAGCTGCTGCGTCGGAAGCGTCAGCTGAGCTTGTATCATCAGCCGCTGAATCGACACTGCTGTCAGTATCCTTTACTGCGGCGCTTGAATCAGCCTGGCTTGAACTCTCGTCAGTGGAAGAAACCACCATTGACCCCAGAGGCATCAGCATTGTAAGGCAGATAGCAAAGACAACTGCTTTCTTGTAACTTTTGTTATGCATTTATTATTTACACCACCGTTTCTGTTTTAGCCTCTGATCCTGTACATGATCTCAGTATAAACTGAGTAACCGAATACATATACCTGCTGGAACAATGAAAGGAGAAGTATCGCAAGGAACAATATAAGAAGCATTGCGACGATCGTACCAATAATTGAAGCAAGTGTTTTTCCGAATGAATACTGGTGAACGGCTCTCATTGCCTGCACCATAAGGATAACAGACCAGCCGATGCCAAGATACTGGATTGCTGTGATCCAGATCGACTCGTCCTGTACCAGAACGTTTGAGAAGATCACTGCGATAAATGTGCAAACGATGTAAGGAACAAGAGAATATGCAGAATAGATGCAGATCTTTTTAAGTGTACCTTCACCGTCGAGAAGTGTGCATATTGCCCAGTTGCCGAGTACCCAAGTGAAGAAGTAAACTACAGACTGAACGATAAGCGGAACAACGTTGAATACTTTAACGTAGCTGTCATTGAACTGGAAGCCTGTGAGCTGTCTGTCAACGACCATTGCAATAAAGAGGAAGAGAACTATGAGCATCGATATTTTCATTGAGCCTTGTTTCTTCCATCTCAGGTCCTCAAAACCTTCAACAGGGTGGAAAACGCAATGCTTGAGCCAACCTACCGGAGTAAATTCATACATATCAGTTTCCCTCCTTCTTTTTGCGCTTGATGAGCTTTATGCCCTTTTTCTTGAGAACTGCTTTTACGATGAGCAGGGCGATCAAAACGATAATAACTACCATTATCACTGTGAAGTTATCTCTGAGCCATTCTTCTCTTGCATATTTGAATGCCTTATCGTAATCGTCCTGATCGTAAGCTGTCTTGAAGTAATCCAGAGCCTTTGTATACTCGCCGTCGTTAAGGCAAGCCTTACCAAGTCCGACATAAGCCATTGCATAGCCGCCGTCTCTCTTTATAACTTCTTCCCAGTCAGCTCTTGCGTCTGAGTATCTACCCTCGTCATAGAGGAGAACTGCTCTGTGAACGACATTACCGAAAGTTGTTTCAGTATAAACTGTGATATCGTTCTTTGTTCCGTCAAGGATATAGACCTCGTTGCCTCTTGCCTCGATAGCGTTTGGTCCAAGGAAGCTTCCTGCCTGATCAGAAGTGGAGTTCTTTGTACCAAAGATGCAAAGGAGGTTGCAAAGCTTATCATACTGGAACACTCTGCCGTTCTCATAGTCAAGAACATTTATTGTTCCGTTGTCAGAAACACAGATATCTGTGAGTCTGCACTTATAAGTTTTATTTGTTGTTGAATCATACTCGGAAGAAACATCACCGAATGAATACTTGTCGCCGACTGCGTTATCCCAGATGTTATAACCTGCTGGGTTAAGCTTCTTAACGGCGTCGGTCGTAGTATTTGCAGCCTCAGTTACAGTGTAGATAAATCCGTCTGCGTCGATATCGAAGTTTGCATACTCGACCGGAACGTTTCTTGTCATTGCTGAGATCTGCTCGTTTGAAGCGATCTTTCTCCACAGCTTCTGAGCAATGACAGCGGCGGTTACCTCAACACGGTTAGCACCGTAGAAGCCCTGAAATTCGCCGTCCTTATTGAACTGAACAGAACCTGTGTTTACTGACTTACAAACAACGTAGATGTTCTCTGCCTTATCTGCAAGTATCTTTGAAGGGTTGAATGTTTCGGAATCATAAAGCTTTGTGTCAGGCTTTGTGTATTCCTGCACCAGAGTCATATCTGTGCCTGACTCAACAGTACACTTAACAGCCCTTGAATTGTCTGTATCTGCAATGTAAACATAAAGCTTATCATCAAAGATGCTCTTTTTGACATAAATGCCGTTAGGATTAAGGAAGGTCGATCTTCCGTCCTCGCCTACAGATATTTCTGTAGAACCTGTGAATCCGGTATAACAGCCTGTTACCTTAAGATCAGTATCAAGACGGAGTATTCTGTTGTTGCCTGAATCGCACATCCAGAACGTATCGTTGTCCTGATCGTAAAAGAGGTCTTTTGCATCTGAGAGCTTTGCAGGAGCGTCATCGCTTATATAAAGCGGGTCGCTCGGATCTGAAAGCCTGTCAAGACCCATATCTGCACCTGTTACAGTCTTTTCTACACGGTAGGCACTCTGCGATGGGATCGCATCGTCCCAATAGTCGTAGTTATAGGCTGTATAAGGCTCATCTGCGAAAGCAGTCACAGTCATGGTCAGCGCCAGACCTGCTGCAAGTGCCGCAGAGATCATTCGTTTTAGAGAGATTTTATTTCTCGACACTACTTATCACCTTTTTTCCTTTTCTATAATCTAAGTTCAAATTAATCCTTCATACCTGAGTTAGCCATTGTTTCCATGACGTTGCCCTGAGCTACAAGGAATACGATCAGTGGTGGTATCAGAAGTACAACTGCTGCGGCAAATGTAACGCCCTGACGAGCAAGACCTGCTGCTGTGATCTGCTGTACAACTGTAGGTAGTGTTTTGAGCTGCTCGGAGTAGATAAGTGCTCCGCCCTGAATGTTCCATGCTCCCTGGAAAGCGAAGATGATAAGTGTCATCAAAGCTGGCTTTGAGTTTGGAACGACGATCTGCCAACAGATCCTGAACAGACCTGCGCCGTCCACCTTAGCCGCTTCCACCATGGAGTCGTGGATGGTTGTCATGCTCTGACGCATGAGGTAAAGACCCATTGATGTTGAAATGCTTGGGAGGATCAATGCCCAGTATGTATCGATCATATGGAGCTTAGCCATTACGAGGAACTGCATGATCCATGTTGCATTTGAGGAGAACAGGAGGGCAATAACGATGATCTGGTTAATGACCTTGTTTCCTGGGAATTTACACTTTGCAAGAACGAATGCTGCGCAGCAGCAAACGAAAAGGTTGCAGATACAAATTACTATTGTAATAAAGAAGCTGTTGAAGATATATCTTGACAGCGGTACCTGCCATGAGCTTGCGGCTACCTTGAACATATCTGAGAAGTTGTTGGTAGTCGGATTCAGTACATAAAGCTTTGGAGGGAACACGAACAGCTCCTCAACTGGCTTCATAGACTGGATAACTGAGTAATACAGCGGGAACACCATGAATGCACCAAGGAGACAGAGGAATACGAAAATAACTATATCTCCGCCAAGAGAACCATTGACTCTCGCCTTTTTCTCTTTGACCTTCAGCTTTTCAATAGACTGCTGCTTTTTTCTTTTTCTAGCCATTTTATATACTCCCCTCCTTTAGTCAAGATACTTGCCTAAGAGCCAGTTGATACCCTTATTGGCAAGGAGCATTGCAGCGAACAATACGAAACATATTGCTGACGCATAACCCATTTCGTAACGAATGTTACCATAGTCTGTTGCGTGGTTCATGATCGTGTGAGCTGCATAGTCTGTTGAAGGCAGACCTACGAGGTTCTGACCAACAACGCCGACTGTGAATGATGCTGAGATCTGGATAACGGCAGCGAACAGAAGCTGTGGTCCCATTGAAGGGATAGTGATGTAGAAAAGCTCCTGCCATCTGTTCTTGATACCCTCGATAGCACCTGCTTCGTACATTGACTTATCAATGTTCTGGAAGCCTGCACGGATAGCAAGGAAGCCTGCACCCATTGACATCCAAAGCTGAACGATGATAACAACTGTAAGGATATAGTTTGTATCTGTGAGCCACTGTGCAGGTTCGTTCAGGATACCCAGATCGATAAGCACAGCGTTCAGGTAACCGTAGGAGTCACCTGACAGGATAAGCTGCCAGGTAACATATACGGAAGTTGTCATAGAAGGTGCATAGAACACGAATGTGAAGAAGGTTTTGAGGAATGCGTTCATCTCGTTTATCAGCCAAGCGATGATAAAGCTGAGGATATAAGAGAACGGTCCTGTGAATATCGCAAAGATAAGAGTGTTTCTTACTGCGATAAGGAATACGTCGTCGTTAAGGAACAGCGTATAGAAATTTGAAAGTCCTACGAACTTAGGAGTTTCGATCATGTTAAAATTTGTAAAGCCCATTGGCAGCGACATTACGACAGGCACTACCGTGAAGATAATGAACAAAGACATGAAAGGCAGGAGCATTGCATAGCAAGCCTTGTTGGTTTTCATCATGTGCCATGTGTACTTCCACTTGCCCTGTTTTATCATAGGCGCTTCAGGATTGGTTTTGGCCATTAGTTACTCCCCTTTCATTAATTGTCGTACAGACCAAGATCTTCAAGCTTACGAGTGATCTCGTCGTTGATATCCTTATTGTACCAGAACAGTGTATCACGAGCGTTGTCGTAGTCATTAACTACAGCTCTGAATGCGTTCATAACGTTTCTTGTTACACCGTAAGATGCAGGAATGATCGGGATCTCTACCTGTGAATTAAGCTGGTCAAGAAGAAGATTTACTTCTGAAGTTGTCCAAGACAACTGCTGAAGAGCTTCTTCGTTAGCTGTTGCGTATCTACCCATTGTACCAAGGATAGACTCGATGTTGTTACCGTACTTGACCTGAGCGTCAGTTGAGGTGAACCACTTGATGAAGTCCCAAGCGCCCTCCTGATCTGCTGCCTTTGTGAAGATAATAGCACCTGAACCATTGGAGTTTGCTGCGTGGTTGATAGTTCCGTCTTCCTGAACAGTACCAGGAACCGGCTGGAATCCCCAGCAGCCCTTGATCTCAGGAGCGGCTACAGAAAGCTGGTTATAGAATGTGTAGTTCTGGATAACTACTGGCATATCACCTGTTCTGAAACGTGTGAATGCGTCATAAGTCTGCTGGAAGCTGTATGTTGTATAGAACTTTGTCCAAGTATCAAAAGCATTTACGGCTTCCTGAGTATCGAATGTTGTCTTTGTCTGCTCATCGTTATAGTAGTTAAGTCCCTGCTGGAGAAGGAGCATAGCGAATGTGTTACCAGGCTCTGTGATAGCAGATACCTGAGTTGTTCCGCCTGTACTTGTCATAACAGGGAGGATAAGACCAACTTCAAGGTAGTTTCTCTGAAGTGTTGGCAGACAGTTAAGAAGTCCGTCCCAAGTGTTAAGATCTGTTGCCGGGTCGATATCGTACTCGCTGAGGATATCAGAACGATAGAACAGCATCGGGAAGGACTGGTCACATGGAAGACCGTATGTACCGCCGTTGTACTGATAAAGAACAGTAGCGTCGTCTGCAAAACGTGTCTTTACCTCGTCAAAGTCGCTGAATGTGGTGAGATCTGTAAGAACGCCACGGGCTGCAAGCTGGATAGGGAAGTCGCCGCCCATGAAGAGAGCGAGGTCAGGACCCTTGCCTGCAAATGTAGCCTCAACGATACCACCCTGAACGAGCTTAAGATTGATCTTTGTTTTAGCTGTTGGATTGTATTCACTTGAAATGAGCTGCTGGAGAGCCTCAGCGTTATCACGGCCGAGCATTACCCAGCACTCCATAGCACTTTCGTCCTCTTCAGACAGTGCGTTGTAGTCCTCAAAGAATGAACCGATAAAGCCCTTGAAGCCGAAGCCAAGTGATCCAAAGAATGACTTGTCACATGAAGTGAAATCTTGATCGGAAGTAGCTACCTCGATCATATCGACCTCAAGAGGCTGCTCACGATACTGGTTTACGAAAGAAGAAACCGATGTGATGTTATCCTTGATCTGTGACATCATCTCAGGGATAAGGTCAGGCTTCTTTATACACTTATCAAGAACGATAGCCATTTTCTCAAGAGTTTCAGCCTCAGTTCCGCCTGAACCTGAAAGCTTCTCGATCTCAGCCTTCTTATCTCTCAATGTCTGAGCATATTCCTTGAAATCCGGAACGATAGAAGGGATAGCTGTGTCGATCATGTAGTTGTTGTATTCATCAGGATCAGGACCTGTGATCTGTCTGATCTGTCTGTAGTAGCTGTTTATGTTATAAACAAGCTCGTCCAGATTGCCCATGATCTCACCAATCTCACCAGGAACTGCTTCCAGAGAGATAGTGTTTGTGCCTGCCTGGAGGTAGAAATAAAGATCATCGCCATTTTCAGACTTTGGCGTTGTGATGCTCCAGTCTGTATCATAGTAGAACTTTATCTGATTAGCTTCAAGGCAAGGTACTTCGCCATTGACATAAAGTCGTCTGTTGGAGTACATACCTCTCATCTGATCCTGTCTGCCTCTTATACCTATCTTATAGTAGCCAGCCTTGTCAACATTGAACTCCCATGTTACTGTCTGAGTTGACTGCGACCAGCTTCCTGAACCAATAGTATTATATCTTGTTTTAGTAGGGCTTGAGCCGTTTGCGCTAGATGTGAGATAAGAGCTCTTATCTGATGTAGGATAAAGAGTTCTTGATGACTTGTAGGCAGCAGTTTCACCCTCAAGAGTGATCTTCTGTCCCTGAGCCTGTGTCAGATCGCTGTCTGATGGTGCTGTGTAAGCAGCAGGTGCTTCATACTGATAGAAAGTAAAGCTCTTGACAGCAAACTCAGCCTTTTCAGATTCAAATGTTATCGTATGTTCGCCTGCCTCCATATAGAACTCCAACGGCTCGTTAAACAGTCCGTCGATGTCCTCCAGAGGAGTTTCCTGCCAGCATGGAGTCGATACCTGTCCAGGACGGATATCGTTCTGTCTTGAATCCTGTTTGATCTCAGATTCGTTGATCCATCTCTTGCTCAGCGTGATTCTTGACGCTGTTGCATATGGGCTTTCGCCGTCGATAAGCAACGAAAACTCAACGTCGTTTGTGTTGCTTTCAAGTGCCTCATATATCATCTTGATATTGTAGACGCCTGTTTCAGGAATGTTCACCGTCCAAGAAACTGAACCCTCCTGATTTGCCCACTGCATAACATCATTCTCTCCATCTACTGTAGTTACAGTGATCTGAGCGTCTGTTACTGAAGCAGGATCGTAATCCTTTCCCAAGACCTCGACTGTCTGGTCAGGTCTTGCAGCGTCGGCATACTTCTTTACATAGTTAGTATAAGAAGTCTGACGGATCGAATCGGTACCCGTCGTGGCAGCGGAGCTTCCGTCGCCTGTTGCAGAATCATCAGCAGTTGCCTGCGTGCCTAGAGTGCTGTCGTCCGCCGCTTCACTGTCTGCAAATGCCGGAACTGATGCGCTTGCACACAGAGCAAGTGCCAATGCGGAAGCAATAACACGCCTAAACATTTTGTCTTTCACTATGAATCCACCTTTCTAAATAAATTGCTTTTGGTTTTGCGAGAATCAAGCCTACTTAATTACATTCTAATATAAATAGTATAGAACCTCTTCATTATGTGATCCCCCACGGGAAATAAAGAAAATAAAACTTATGTCCCCCCCGATCTGAACAGCACGAGCTTTTCGCCGTTCTCATCAAGTTCGACCTTGACCTTATCGCCGCCTTTTATCTCAAGAGCGTCCATAAAGTCCTTCGGGAGCTGCAGCCGTCCGGATCTGTCGAGGACGATAAGCTCTTCATGAGCCGTTTCCTCGCTGTTCTCAACCAGCACGATATCTCCCATTTCATTAAGCTCCTCCACATAAGAACGCTTTCTTACGATCTCAGAGCTTGTTCTTCCATCTCTGATAGCCACCACTCTGTCGATATGATCGGCAAGCTTAAGGTCATGGGTAACGATCACTATAGTGATCTTCTCATCTTTATTAAGCTCCTTGAATATATCAAGTATCATATTGGAAGTCTTTGTATCCACCGAGCCTGTAGGTTCATCAGCCAACAGTAATCTCGGATCGTTTGCCAATGCAATAGCTATTGCAACTCTTTGCTGTTCGCCTCCCGACATCTGGTCGAGCCTGCTGTTTTTTCTTTTCAGCAGTCCCACTCTGTCAAGCAGCTCCAGTGCTTTCTGCCGTCTTTTATGCTCGCCGTTGAGCAGCATAGGAAGCTCGACATTCTGCACAGCCGTAAGATACGGCACAAGATTTCTTGCATTATTCTGCCACACAAAGCCTACAGTGTTCCTTTTATACTCCATATAATCCTTATCAGTAAACTTCAGAAGATCCTTACCGTCCACATAAAGGTTCCCGCCGAGCTTATCAAGTCCTCCAAGCATATTGAGCAGCGTCGATTTACCACTTCCTGAGTTTCCGACGATCGCCATAAGTTCTCCACGCTCGACATCCAGGTCAAGTCCTTGGAGCGCCACCACCTCAACATCAGAAGTTTTGTAGATCTTCACCAGATTTTCACACCGTATCATATATTTATCATTGTCGGCAGCTACAATAGTATCAAGTTCATCACTCAACTATCTCACCGTCCTCTAATGTATATACCTTATCGGCTATATCTATCATGCTGGGGTCGTGAGTGGTCATTATAATTGTCATCTCATCTCTCGCCACCAGCTCTTTAAAAAGCTTTACAACGTGGAGCGCAGTTGCCGTATCAAGCTCGGCAGTAGGCTCGTCCGCAAAAATTATGTCAGGCTTATGTGCGATAGCTCTTGCTATAGCAACTCGCTGCTGTTCACCGCCGGACATTTCCCCCGGTCGGTGGAACATTCGCTTTTCAAGTCCCACGCTTCGCAGACATTCCCTTGTGCGCTTATCCCTTTCTTCATAAGGGTATTTCGCAAGTCTCAGACCAAAGTCAACGTTTTCATAAGCGGTCATTCCCGACATGAGTGCCACAGATTGGAACACGAACGCCATTTTATACCGTCGTATATCATCTCTGGCTCTTTCAGAAAGCCTTGTAATATCCCGTCCGCCAAACATGACCTTGCCCTTTGTTGGCTTATCAAGTGCTCCAAGAATATTGATAAGAGTAGTCTTACCGCTTCCTGAACGTCCTCTAAGGATCGTCAGCTTGCCCTTTTCTATTTCAATGTTGATATTTTTCAGCGCATTCACAACGCTTCCGTCGCCGATCTTAAAGTCACGGCACAGATCTTCAGTTGAAAGTATAGTGTCCATACCGCATGGCTCCTTTATCACATCAAACAGGATCATCGCCCTCATCTCATCCACTGTATTGGTCATTTTGACCTATGTAATATACTCAAACAAAGGTTAAAATATTTGTGCATTATTCACATATCGTGTCAGAAGCACACAACGACCACAACATATTGTATTTCTTGTACAATATGTTCAAATTTCGGGCAATAAATTATGCAAATCAGCCCACAATTTTATGTAAAATGCCAAAATGGGCTTATTTAGCTAATCTTAATTATATCAATTTCTCTGTATTTTGTCAAGGATGTTAAACGTTTAAGATAACATAAAAACGAGGCTTGCGGAGGATTTAGTCACCTTAAACAAACTATAAAATCATTTTTTGTGCATTTCGCAATAAATCTTGTCAAAAAAGGTTGAAAACTCTGTAGCCGTCAAGATTTTAGCTTTCAATTAATAATAATTTTACATTTTAAAGAATAAAATCCGAAAATTTTCTACCGATATGCACAAAAAACATTTGATATATTTATTTAAAATATGCAAAAGCAAAACTGTTCTTAACATTATGTAAAAGGAGGCAAAAAAAACTATACAAAAAGGCATTTGTGCAATTTGAACCTATAAAAAAAGCCAAATGTGAAAGAAATAAGCCTGCAATATGACGCAATATTCCCGTAAAAAACATTAAACATTGTCCTATTTATCATACAGTTTTCACATAAACAAGTATAATATTAGATAACGAAACAAGAAAGCCCCACAAGGGGCGGTTAAAATTGATTACCACGGCTCACGCCGCTGACATACCAGGAGGTTTTCATCATGAATGAATACAGAAACAACAACTTCAATGATAACAATAATAACAACTTTGAGAACAGCTATACACAGCAAAACGGATATAATCAATATCAGGCTCAGGCAGGCAGCGTGAATGAGTTCACATACAATCCTAATAAGAAAAAGTCAAAGGGCAAGAAGGTGCTTTCAGGCATTATTGCAGTGCTTTGCGTTGCAGCTATCGGAACTACTTCCATTGTAGGCTACAATCTTGTTACAGGAAAGAACGCTGTAGGTTCTTCAAACAACGGCACCGTTGTTTCAAAGGACGACAGCTCATCAAACAGTGCAAAAAGCACTGTTGACCGTTCAAATCTGCCAACTATCCAGCAGCTCTCAACTCCGTCCGACGCACTGACTATCCCTGAGATAGTAAAGAAGGTGTCACCTTCTGTTGTAGGCATCTCCTGTATCCTTTCAAACGGCACTGCAACAGGTTCAGGTATCGTAATGAGCGAGGACGGCTACATCGTAACCAACGCACACGTTGTTGACGGTGCACAGTCTATTTCAGTTGTGCTTCCTGACAGCTACAACGATACTTCAAGCAAATCAGATGACAGCAAATCAAGCTCTGACAGCAGCTCTGATGACGATGAGGACAACCTCACATACACAGCTACTCTTGTAGGCAAAGACACTCAGACTGATATCGCAGTTTTGAAGATAGACGCAAAGGGACTTACAGCTGCTGAGTTCGGCACATCTGCAGATCTTCAGGTAGGTGAAGCTTCTATCGTAATAGGCAACCCACTTGGCTTCTCACTTGCAAACTCTGTAACAGCAGGTATTATCTCCGCAACAGACAGAACGCTCACTGTTGAGGACAGGACAATGAATCTTATCCAGACAGACGCTTCTATCAACAGCGGTAACTCAGGCGGACCGCTCATCAACGCATATGGTCAGGTAATAGGCATCACCTCTGCAAAGGTATCATCATCCGTGGGCGAAGGACTTGGTTTCGCTATCCCTATCGACGAGGCGCTCCCTATTGTTGAGGACCTTATGAAGAACGGTTACGTTACAGGCAGACCTAGCCTTGGAATTTCAGGCACAGACATCACAAGCGCATATTCATCATACTATGGTATCCCACAGGGCTTCCTTGTAAAGAGCGTTACTGAGGGAAGCGGTTCTGAAAAGGCAGGTATTCAGGAAAATGATATCGTTATAGGCATAAACGGAACTGTTATATCAAACATCAGCGAGCTGAATGAGATAAAGAACAAGTGCAAAGTCGGTGACACTGTTCAGCTTACTATATACAGAAACAAGAAAATGATAAATGTTGACGTTGTTCTCGGCGAGTCCACAGAGGACACTTCTGAGTCAAATGACAACGACCAGAACAACAATAACAATAATAATAACAATAACAACGACGGCTACAACGGCTACTATGGAAACGGTCTTGGCGGATACGACTACGGCTATGGTTTCTAAATAACAAAGCTTTCTTCATATTTTTCATATTCTTTTACTTCAGGGAAAGAGCTGTTCCGAGAGATCGGGACAGCTTTTTTCTTGACTTTCTTCTTGACAGAGGGTCAAAGCAGTGTTATTATAATAAGGTATACTATTAAGGCAAAGCCCGCCTGACGGCTTTGCCTTAAACGAGTACACTTCTTTATTTTGCAAAGGTCGGTGATTTTATGACAAAAGAAGAATATCTTGACTTTTGCGGCTCTATTGCAGGTGCGACATATGACCAGCCTTTCAACGAGGACTTTCAGACCACTGCACTACGCCACTGGGACACGAAAAAATGGTTCGGGCTTTTGATGCTCCACAATGACAGGTGGATAGTAAACTTAAAGCTAAAACCCGAAGAAGTGCTGTTTTACAGGGATATCTACAAGGGCGTGACGGAAGCTTATCACATGAACAAGGTCCACTGGATAACATTGTATCTCGACAGCGACGTGCCAACAGAGGAGATAGAAGATCTTACCCTCAGAAGCTTTGAGCTTACAAAGAGTAAAGATAAAAAGAAAACCAAAAAGCGAAAGGAAGCTTTATAAAATGAGAACTTTTTCAAAATCAAGCAAGCTTGATAACGTGTGTTATGATATAAGAGGTCCTGTTATGGACGAAGCAAATGAAATGATAGCAAAGGGAGAGAAGATATTCAAGCTCAATATCGGAAACCCTGCTCCGTTCGCATTCAATGCCCCTGACGAGATAATACAGGCAATGACAGACAATCTGAGAAACGCTCAGGGCTATTCCGACTCAAAGGGCATAACAGAAGCAAGACAGGCTATTTATGATTATGCACACTTTAAGGGCATACCTGTTGAAAATCTTAACGATATCTACACCGGAAACGGTGTTTCCGAGCTTATCACAATGGTAATGCAGGGTCTTCTCAACAACGGTGACGAGGTGCTTGTTCCTGCCCCTGACTATCCGCTGTGGACAGCTTCCGTTACTCTTGCAGGCGGTACTGCCGTTCACTATATTTGTGATGAAAGCTCCGAATGGTATCCTGACCTTGAGGACATGGAAAAGAAGATAACAGACAAGACAAAGGCTATCGTTATCATCAACCCTAACAACCCGACAGGTGCGGTATATCCAAAAGAGATACTTGAAAAGATAGCAGACATGGCAAGACGTCATGAGCTTATCATATTCTCAGACGAGATATATGACAGACTTCTTATGGACGGCGTTGAGCATACTTCTATCGCTTCACTTTGCCCTGACGTTTTCTGCATCACTCTTAACGGACTTTCAAAGTCACATCGTATCGCAGGCTTCCGTGTAGGCTGGATGACCCTTAGCGGTGATAAGAGCAGAGTAAAAGGCTACATAGAGGGTCTTAATATGCTCTCAAGCATGAGGCTTTGTTCAAATGTACCGAGCCAGTATATAATCAAATATGCTCTTGGTGATTACACAAAAACTGACGATCTTCTCCTGCCGGGGGGACGTATCTACGATCAGAGAGAGTATATCTACAACGCACTTAACAGCATTGACGGTCTGTCGGCTGTAAAGCCTAAGGCGGCATTCTATATCTTCCCAAAGATAGACGCAAAGCGTTTCAACATCACAAATGACGAGCAGTTCGTGCTTGATTTTCTCCGTGAGAAGAAGATACTTCTTGTTCATGGCGGCGGCTTCCACTGGGAACAGCCTGACCATTTCAGGATAGTTTATCTTCCTAAGCTTGAAGATCTTGAATACTCCATGAATGAAATGAGAGATTTTCTCAAAGACTACAAGCAGAAGTAAAACTGTAGAGCGGACAGTGTTCGCCCAATATGCTTTTATGCTCATACCATACATCTACAAACACAGACACGAGGTACAAAAATGTCAAAACTTTGCAAATCATGTGGAAACTATTATGAGGGAGATCACTGCGACAAGTGCGGCTATGGCGACCCAAACTTAAAGACCCACGCCGCCGACAAATACAAAAAGCCCACAAAGCCTGAACGTTTCAGGACGGAGGAGGAAAAAGAGCTTTACGCCGAGTGGGAAAAGGAGAAAAAAGAGGACACTGAGATAAAGCGTCACTATGACCCAAATGCAGGCAAAAAGACCCTTGCCATTGTGGCGGTAGTTGTTATAGGCGTTATTGTGGCTGTGCTTTACAAAAGCGGAGTTATTTTCAGCTCCACAAAGACAGAGGTAATAGAAAAATACTTCAAGTCCATACAGACAAGCGATTTCGACTCATTCGTGGAGTGCTTTCCGAAAGAGATGAAGAACGAATATGAACAGCAGCGAACCGAAGGCGGATATGGCAAAGAGCAGGTCATGAAAGAAGTCCTTTACGGTGATTTCATTGAAAGCTATGGTTCTGATTACACTATCGACGTATCTTTTGGCAGAGAAACAAAGCTTAAAGAGTCTGAATATGGCCTGAGCGAATACAAAAGCTTTTACGGCTCTGCACCGAATGTTTCAGAGGCTTATGAAATAGTAACGAACGTGACTTTCAAAGGCTCAAAGGGCAGTGAGGACGCAAAGCTTTACATCTATGTTGGAAAATGCAGCGGAAAATGGTGCATTTTCAACATCACGCAGGATAACGGCATTGTTGACGAGGACACTGGGCTTAAAACTTCAGAAAATTAAATAGCACAAAGCAAAACCGCCACGGAGAAAAATCCGCAGCGGTTTTTTTGTTTTGCGATAAAACCTATATGGTGGGACGTCGTATTTCTGTAAAACAGAAATTGAGTCGCTCACCTACATATAAGTGACGTAATTATACGCTTTTATGTGATATTATTTCTTCTTAAAAGCAAATGACTTTCTTGTTCTCTGCTTTCCGCCTATTGACATTGTGAATATCTTGTCGCTCATGAAGATTTTCAGTGCGACAGTCATGCACACTACAAGAAGCACTATCTGATAGATAAGTCCCCCTGCATAAAGGCTGTAGTTGCCAAACATTACGTTCTCGCTTGCCATAAAGGTATGAGTGAATGGTATAGCATAGACGATATACTTTATAACAGGTGAAAGCGTTCTGATATCAACTACCATTGCAAGAAGATATGGTATCATTGCGGAGAAGGTTATAGGCAAAAGCATTGTCTGGGCAGATTTTGCGTCTTTTGCAAGTGCTCCTAATACCATTGAGAGTGACAATGAGATAAGGATAGACACAAACATCTGTATTCCCACAAGAGCATACTGTCCGACGCTCATAGTAAGACCAAGGTTTTCCATTGCAGATTCATATGCTGAGGTATCTCCCATGCCCTCAGTAAGACCGCCTGTCATTTTGCTCATGCCGAACATATAGACCACAGCCTGCAAAGCCGCAACAACACCTGCGGCAAGCATTTTTGACGCAAGGACTGAAAGTCTTGAAACAGGTGCGGAAAGAAGCGTTTCAAGGGTCTTGTCTATTTTCTCGGTAGAGATCGCGCTAAGTATCATCTGAGCTGAGAACATTATAAGAACGAACATTATTATAGGCACTACCATGCTCTGTGCCGAGCAAAGCGACATCACTATAGAACTGCTCACTTTATCTGCCTTGTCGCCAACAACCGTTGTTTCAGAAAGCAGTACAGGGTCTTCAAGCTGATTCATTTCGTCCTCTGTCATTGCGCCGCTTGAAAGCTTATCCTGATAGATAGTTGATTTTACTGCCTGCTGTATAACTGCAAGGGCAGTGTCTGAGCCTGTGTTTATATTTGACATGGTTGCAAGAGAGGTCATTCTCTGAACATATCCAACGTCCGCCTTTTTATGCTGTTTTACCTGCTCTGTAAAGCCTTTTGGTATTATCACAACGCTGTCCTGATCGAGCCTTTTAAGCTCTGTGGCATAGTCGTCAGACTTTATATCTACAACTGTTATCTTGCCGTCACCAGCCTTTGCAGTAGCTTTCAGAGAGTTTAAAACGTTTTCTGTGAACTCTGTTTTGTCAAGGTCGCAGATAGTAAGGTCGGAAGCCTTTTCAGAACTGTCGCTTATTGCCCCTGACATTGCCTGACCCGCCATAACAAGCACCACTACTGTGACTATCATTGTTATAATAGTTTGCAGGCTGAGCATTTCCTTTAATTCCTTGCGGAAAAGACTATAAAACTTCACGGTCAAGCACCACCCTTTCAAAGACTTCTTCAAGGTTCTGAGCGCCATATTTTTCAATAAGCTCCGCAGGCTTGCCTACTTCCAGCAACTCGCCTTTTGCAATTATACCCACTCTGTCTGAAACATACTCTATTTCAAGCATATTGTGGGAAGAAAGCAGAAAGCTCATGCCCTCGGAAGCAAGCTTTCTTATCATTCTTCTTATTTCAAGGGCGTTTATTATATCAAGTCCCGAAGTCGGCTCGTCAAGGATAGCCAGCGCAGGGAGCGGCATTATCGCCCTTGCAAGGAGAAGCTTTCTTGCCATACCACGGGAATAATTTGATATTTTATCGTTAAGCCTGTCACCAAGCTCGCATATCTCACAGCCACGCTTAACAAACTCGTAAGCCTGTTCTCCGTTGTCGGCATATATAGAAGCCATGAACTCCAGATATTCTCTGCCTGTCATTGTCTTATACGCACCAGCCTCGTCAGGGAGGTATGTAATGCTTTTTCTTACCATATCAGGTTCAGTGAGAATACTATGACCTGCCACGATAGCGTCGCCCTCTGTTGCCTGCAAAAGTGTTGATATCATTCTTATGGTCGTTGTCTTTCCTGCACCGTTTGGACCTATCAGCGCAAATATCTCGCCCTTTCCAACGTCAAAAGTGACATTATGGGAAGCGTAAATGCCTTTTTTGTACTGCTTTGAAAGCCCTTTGACCTGTAAAACGGTTTCCATCGTTTCCCCATTCCTTTCTTTGTCTGTATCATTGTATTTTTTGTGAATAAATCAAGTATAGCACACCACGTTCCAACTGTCAATTGACATTTGTCATGTGTTGTTATGTAAATATGATTTACTAACAGTATACACTGTCTATGACACGATGTCAATAGCGGTTTTCACTAAAACAGGCATGATTTTTATTATTTATGCGTTAGAATGTAAAATTCACTTACTTTGTGAGATAAAGTAAACCACGTTACACAATGATTACAAATCAAATAATATTCTGTACATTTTCAACTCTTTCAAGTACGTTTTTTTGGATATCACAATGTAATGATTTGATTACATTTTGGTTACAGACAAGGGTAAAAAAACGGACGATTGTTGAAAACTTTATAATTTTCAACACCAAATTGCTGTTATAGCATGAGTTTTAAACATTTTCAACATAGTTTTCAACATTTTCAAAAGTTTTCAACTGTAGTTTTCAACTGTCCAAAAAAGCTCTTGTTACCGTTTTTTAATCATTTGTAATTTATTCATTTTTCGTACTTCTATAGTAAATAGGGAGGATTTATTACATTTTCACCAATGAACGAATTTAAAATTTGTGAAGTATTTGAGCTTTAAAATTGGCTTTTATGGTTTACAAAAGAACGAAAATATGTTAAACTTATAATAAGTATGAATGAATCGTTACAATGTTCATTATAGGAGGAAAAATTATGGGAAACTTAACCAGTCTGAAGAAAGCCGCCGCTGTGCTGCTGACTTCGGTAACGCTCATGTCGGCTGCAGCGGCACTGCCTGCTGTGGACGAAACGCCGCTTCTTTCGCAGACGGCGATAACTGTTGAGGCTGCAAGCGTTGGAAAAGTCACAGGGCTTACTTCAAAAACACTTAGCAACAGCCAGATAAAGCTTAGCTGGAAAAAGGTCAGCGGAGCTTCGGGATACTCAGTTTGTATGAGAAAAAACGGTAAATATCCGCAGATCGCAGACGTAAAAAGTGGCTCGACCCTCACATACACTGTGAAAAATCTGCCAAATGCTACCCGTGAAAACTTCAAGGTAAGAGCCTACAAGACCGTGAAAGGAAAAAAGGTATATGGTGCATATTCCGACAACTGGAACACCGCCACGAACCCACAGCCTGCAAAGGGTCTTAAAGTATCAAGCGTTTCCTATAACAGCGTAAAGCTTTCATGGACAAAGATAGGATGCACAAATTACAGAGTATTTCAGCTTAAAAATGGTCAGTGGAAAGAGATAGCGAAGACCACAGGCACAAGCTACACTGTAAAAAATCTCAGCCAGAAGACCACATACAAGTTCAAGATAAGAGCCTGCAAGACAGACGACAAGAAAGCCAACCACTACGGAAAATATTCTGCAGAGGTATCGGCTACCACATCTAAAGCTCCTGCTGTTGTGACCCCGGTTTCACAGCATGGTCAGCTTTCTGTAAAGGGTGCGAATATTGTTGACAAGAACGGCAAGGTATTCAAGATAAAGGGTATGTCAACTCACGGCATCATGTGGGAAGATTTTTCCGATATCCTTACAAAGGACTCTCTTAAAGTGCTGAGAGATGACTGGAAGGTCAACACCATAAGAATTGCAATGTACACAGAAGAATGGGGTGGCTACTGCACCGAGAACGGCAAGTATCAGGCACAGGCAAAGCAGAAAGTCAAGACAGGCGTTGAGAACGCAAAGTCTCTTGGAATGTATGCTATAATCGACTGGCACGTTCTCAATGACAAAAACCCTAACAATCACAAAAATGACGCTGTCAAGTTCTTCACAGAAATGGCTAAGACCTACAAGGACTACAATAACGTTATTTACGAGATCTGCAACGAGCCTAACGGCGGTGTAACATGGACAGGCGGCATAAAAAGTTACTGCCAGAGCGTTGTAAGCGCTATCAGAAAATACGACAGTGACGCTATCATAATCTGCGGTACAGGCACATGGAGTCAGGACATAGATCAGGTGCTTGGCAACAGGCTTTCAGACAAAAACTGCGTTTATGCTCTTCACTTCTATGCAAACACTCACAGAGATTGGCTGAGAAACAGACTTCAGAACTGCTACAAAAAGGGACTTCCTGTTCTTGTATCTGAGTTCGGAACTTGCGACGCAAGCGGAAACGGCGGATATAACTCAGCAGAAAGCACAAAATGGCTCAAGCTTCTCGACTCACTAAAAGTGGGCTACATAAACTGGTCAGCCTGCGGAAAGAGCGAAACGGCTTCCGCATTTAAGAGCGGCACGAACCTCAAAGCTATAAAGAGCGGTACTTCACAGCTCACAGCAAGCGGCAAGTTCATTCGTGATTGGTACAGAAACCACTGATAACACAAAAGACCTCTCTTGGTGGGAGGTCTTTTTTTGCACAGAAATTAACGATAAGCGGGCGACCCAAGGACGCCTCTACACTATAAAAACACAGCCGAGGGGCATTTACCTCTCGGCTATTGTTATTTTATATCATATCACAAAGAACAGTGCTGTTCTTATAATGGCTGTAAAAAGCATAGCATAGAACGATGTGCCAAGCAAAAGCTGATTTGCCCAGAATATATCGTTAGGCTCACATGGCTTTAGATTTCTGCCTATAACAGGCTTTCTTACAAGCTGTCCGCCGTAATACTCATCACTGCCAAGCTGGATACCCAATGCACCTGCATACACCGACTGAGTTTGCGCTGAATTAGGACTAGGGGATTTTCTTCTGTCTTTTTTGTATACCTGAGAAGCGTTCTTGCTGTCAAGGTGAAGATAAGAAACATTCATTTTCATAAGCAGGGCGGCTATTCTTGCAGGTATAAAACTGAGAACGTCGTCCAGCTTTGCAGGGAATTTGCCAAAGTTTATGTATGTGTCTGTTTTATAGCCCACTGTGTTGTCGATAATATTCACTGTTCTGTAGAGTATTCCGCCCAGGCCGCCAAATATCGCAGACCAAAAAATAGGTGCGACCGCCCAATCTGTGGTGTTCTCTGCAACCGACTCCACCGTACTTTTTATAACAGCGTCAATGTTCATATCGTCGGTGTCACGGAAGGTCACTTTTTTTACCTTGCGCTGTGCAGAAGAAAGATTGCCTGCCCTTGCAGCACGCATCACTCCCCCTGCCGCAGTTTTAAGGGACTTTACAGAAAGTGCTGACCAGCACATTATGCCCTCGAGGAAAATGCCAAGTGCGGCATTTAGCTTATAACCCACGAATAGAAGAAGCAATGTCACAGCGGCAACTATAAGAAGCACTATCACAGTCATCATAAGACCTGCCATGCGCTGTGCTTCGGGGGTGTTTTTATAGCTGTTTCTGAAAGATTTATCAAGCTTTGCCACAAGTTTTTTTATAAAATACTGAGGATAGACCACTACTTCAGGGTCGCCAAGGAGCATATCCAGCGCAAAGCCAAGCGCAAGCGCCGCCAGTGAATTTATCAACATATATACATATCCTTTCTTCAGGCAATAATTACTTATGATAATTATATCACAACATTTTCTGATTTTCAATACCTTTATGCTCTGATTTTAAGGGATAAGGCACAAAAAAGGGCGGTCAGAGCCGCCCGAACAAAAGTCTTTCAAAAAAATCAGAAACTAAGGTGCGAACACTGTTTGCCCCTACACTGAATAGATATATCCATAAGCTTTTGTGATAACTATATTATTTGCATATCTCCGAAAGCTTTTCAAGCATAAGATCCATTTCATCGTCTGTGCCGATAGTGATTCTCAGGAAGTTATCTATTCTCGGCTTGTTGAAATATCTCACGAAGATACCATTTTCACGGAGATATGTGAAGATCTCCTTTGCAGAGAGCTTTTCGTGCTGTGCAAAGAGAAAATTCGTTTCGCTGTCAAGGACGTTGAAGCCCATTCCACGCATTTTTTCCGCTGTTCTATCCCTTGTTGCCTTGACCTTTTCAACTGTCGCCTTGAAATAATCCTCGTCAGAAAGGCTTGCAACGGCAGTTTCTATGGCTATCTGGTCGAGAGGATAGGAATTGTATGAGTCCTTCACAGCCTGCATATAGCTGATAAGCTCGGCACTTGCGAAAGCCATGCCCACTCTCATGCCTGCAAGGGAACGTGACTTTGAGAAAGTCTGTGTTACAACCAAGTTGTCATACTCTTTCACAAGCCCCACGCAGGAATATCTGCCGAAATCTGCATATGCCTCGTCGATTATAACAATGCTGTCCTGATTGTTTTCAAGAAGTTCTCTTATAAATTTCTCACCCACACCAAGGCTTGTGGGTGCATTAGGGTTAGGGATAACAACGCCGCCGTTAGGCTCCTTGAAGTCCTCGATATTTATTACAAAATCATCGTCAACGCTCTTAGTCTTGTATGGTATTTTCAGAAGCTCACACCACACAGGATAGAAAGAGTAAGTTATATCAGGATAAAGTATAGGCTTATCAGAGTTGAAAAACGCTCTGAAAGCTGTGGCAAGCACATCGTCTGAGCCGTTTCCGCAGAAAACATTCTCGCTTTTAAGCCCCACACGCTCTGCAAGTGCCGCTCTAAGAACAGAAGCGTCAGCACTAGGGTATTTTCTAAGCTCTGCTATAGTTTTCCCCTCAAGTATCGCTTTTACCTTTGGTGAAGGCGGATAAGGGTTCTCATTTGCATTGAGCTTTATTATCTTATCGTTTTTAGGCTGTTCCCCTGCAACGTATGGCTCTATATTTATAAGGTTTTTTCTCCAAAGCTTTTCGCTCATTTTACATTATCCTCTCTATATTTTATCATAGTAAAGCATTAATATAAAATATTATAGCACATACCGCTTATGTTGTCAAATATGAGCCGCCTAGCTTTCAAAGTAAGCCTGTATAGACTGCAAAACGCCGTCATAGTAATATGCGTTCACGCTCATGGAATCGCTCTTCCAATCAAGAAACTGATCTTTGCCGTTTCTGTCGCTGACCTCAGGTGTGCCTAGGATCGCAGCCATTTCCTCAGGAGTTGAATTTTTTGTTATACCGAATATTGAGCAGTCGCTTTCGGTGGTGAAACTCATTCTTATCTTATGGAGGGTATGATCGCTGTTGAGCCAGAAGTCGAAGATGATGATATTATCCACAGTCGAGCTTGTTTTTCCGTAGCAAAGAGCAGAATCGTATTCATCGTCAGGGGTATCCACCATTTCTGCTCTTACATCATCAATAAGCTCATTGCCTGTGAAAACGTGGTCTATGCCCTTATAGCTTACGCTTATATCCTTTGGCAGAACAGCGTCTGAAGTAAGGTCAAGTGCCTTGAGGTCATCATATACCTTTACTCTGTTCTCATCAGTGTTTACAGTGCTCTCGCCCGGTGTTGTTATGCCTGTATACTCAGATGTGAAAACAGCCTCTCCGTCTTTTTCGTGTATTTCTTCCTGCGGATAGTTTTTGCTGTAGTATGTGAAATCGGAAACCGAGAAGTCATCAAGCACTACGTCATACTCTTCATAATTACTATATGTTTCCACCACGGTAAGTGAAATTGTATAGTCAACATTCTCCCAATACATTGTATAGCATTTGTAATCGTCCATGCCGTCATATTCGCTGTTCATATAAATGCTTGTAGGACAGCCCATTTTGTCGATTATTTTATCAAGATCTTCTTTATTGCTGTAGCTGCCGTAGCTTTCATACTCCCAGTCGGAGGTATCAACAGCCTCTTCCAAAGGTATTGTAACGCTCCAGCTGTTTTCCTTTAAAATGTCAGCCACGCTTGCGTCACGGTCAAATGGGTTTCCACTGATAAGGTCGTATTTTGTTTGGCTCTCATCTGATGAAACGAAGGTTATCTCAACGTTAGTGTTTTCACCTACCATTTTATCGATGCTCATAATATCACCGGATTTGCCAATATCGTCGCCGTACAATTCCATAGCAGCATTGCCGCCGTCTATGGCACTAAGGTCAACAGGCACTGATATTTTGCTTCCGAAAATATCCTGAGGCAAAGTATCTGACGGATCAGACCCTTTAAAGCCTGTTATCCAGAACTTATCACTGTTATTGCCTGCCGTATCAGCTTTATTATCGGCAGCCGAACTGCTTTCACTGCTTTTTTGTGACTCAGTCACAACGACCACGCCGTCATCATTATCATTATCCTTACTGCCGTTTGAGCTGAGCACGACCGCCGCTGTGATACCTCCGCCCACAACTGCTGCGGCACAAACGCCTGCTATTACCTTTGCTTTTACTGTTGAAAACATTACTTTTCCTCCCGATATAGTTTTTGTTGATGTTACGCTATCGGGAACTGCATTAGCGGCTGAGGCAGAGCCTGTGAAAACGGTAAGTTTCGGAAGAACGGTGTTTGAAGCCTCTTTATTAAGAAGCTTTGAAAGAATAAATACAGGCACGGCAGCATGAAGTCTGTCGTTGTTGTTTTCCTCGTATATAAGCACCGCCTCCTTTATCTTTTTTCTTGCGGCACTAAGGCGGGAAGTTACTGTACCTGTGGTGCAGTTCATTACCTCTGCTATATCAGGCACTGTGAGCATATCGAAATAATACAGTATCACCGAACGCCTTTGCTCTTCTGTGAGAACAGTGTCGATAATATCCATTATTATCTTTCTTTTAGCGTCATTGCTCACATATTCCTCAGGGATAAGCCCCTCGTCAGGGATTTCCTCTATTATCTCCTCTGAGTTGTCCTCAGGGGCGGCATTGTTTCTAAAGTGCATTTTGCAGAGATTTATCCCTATCCTATTTACCCATGCTGGAAAATTCTCAGGCTGTGCAAGAGTGCCAAGCTTTTGAAGGGCTGTAAGATAAGTTTCCTGAGTGATATCCTCTGCTAGCTGTGGGTCGCCAAGAAGCTTCAGGCAGCTAAAATACACTGTTCTGCCCGTTTCTTCATAAAGCGCACCGAACGCCGCCTTGTTTCCCTGTGCCGCCTGCAATACAAGCTTTTTGATATCATCTTTTTCCATGTTTTTGACCTGCTCTTTCTTTCCGAATTGCCGTTTTCTCGTCCGCTGTTTTATCAGTCCCGACATTAGTTAGATGCAAAACGCAGACGATTTGTTGAGCAAATTCAAAATCTTCATACATAGTTTACATATAATTAATATTTATTATTATAATATTGCCGAAATAATTATATCACATAGCAAAATGCCTGTCAACGAGCAAAAAAATATCCCCCACAAATGTGAGGGATAGTTTTTTCAGAACATACCTGCAAGATACATTCTGCTTTCATAAAGCTTTTTTGAATTTGTATCGAAGGCAAAATGATATCTGTAGAGAGGTGTAAGCCCTGCGGCATTTTTCTCTCCTGCAACATATGCAACGAAAACATCAGGGTCAGTGTCGCTGTTCACACAGTATGTTCCGCTCATTGACATATCGCCCTGTGAGTAAACATAGGAAAGATAGTTTCCTGAAATGCTGTTCTCGCCCTTTGAGATGCCCTGAGAAGCAAGCATATCCTGCACTGATTGTGCTGAGTAATCGTCTATGTTGTCATATATCTCATCGAGCTTTTTGGTGCTCAACACATCACTGCTCAATCTTGCAGGCATACCGGTCGGTATCCACGCAGGGGTGTAGATATCCTTTGACATAGGTTTTTCCTCAGCCCATACCACATAGCTGTCTGCCAGAGATACCTGACCGTCTGGGGCTGTTAGATTTGTCACATAGACAGTTATCTGGTCGCCCTTCGGCTCATTTTTTGGGATAAGAGTAAGGGAATATATATCCCACCATTCGCCAGTTAAAAGACCGTCTTTGCCCACAAAATAATTAAGCATCTCGTCCTTTTTCTCTTCGTATGTGCCGTCGCTGTACATAATGTCATATTCATCGGCATATTTTGCACAGAAGTCAGAGGTCTTTTCATATCCGCCAACCTGCATGATATCACCGTTGAGCTGAACAAGACCTGACGAAAGGCCGGCGTTTTTTATCTCGTCAGAAACAGTGTAAACAGCCATTTCAGGCTCTCCGTCAGAATCTACACCGCTTGCAGCATCGCCAGTAACATCATCTTCATTATCAGTATTTTCATCAAGTTCGTTTAGCTTATTCTCTATCTCCTGCTCATTCACGTCACCTTGTGCGTCTGTCTGAACGGCTGTGTTTGGCTTATCAGTATCTGCCGTCCTATCTCTGTTTGCAAGCACTGCCGCTGTGATACCTCCGCCAACTACTGCCAATACAACTACTCCTGCTATCACTTTTGCTTTTACTGTTGAAAACATACCTTTTCCTCCCGATCTTCTCATTGTTGGTTTTTTCTCGGAAACAATATCCTCGGCGGCTGCCGTGTTGCTGAAAACGGATAATTCAGGCAGCTTCAAATGCTGACATTCCTGCATAAATATCTTTGACAGAACAGGTATAGGCATAACAGCATGAAGCCTATCATTGTTTTTCTTTTCGTAAATAAGCACCGCCTCCCTTATCTTCTTTCTTGCAGCGCTAAGACGGGAAGTGACAGTGCCAACAGAACATTCCATTATCTCTGCTATCTCAGCCACGCTCATCATATCAAAATAGAAAAGTATTATTGTCTGACGCTGTTCGTCAGTGAGAGCGGTGTCGATAATGTTCATTATTATCCTGCGTTTTTCTTCTTTGTCGGCATAATCGTCAGGGATAAGCTCGCTGTCGGGCGTATCGTCGATTATCTTTTCCGACTCCTCCTCCGCAATGCGGGGATTTTTCCTGAAATACATTTTGCAGTTGTTTATTGCAATGCGGTTTACCCATGCTGAGAAATTCTCAGGCTCTTTAAGGCTGTCAAGCTTTTCAAGAGCTTTCATGAAAGTGTCCTGAGTTATATCCTCTGCCTGCTGAGCATTTCCAAGAAGTTTAAGACAGTTAAAATATACCGACCTGCCCATTTCTTCGTAAAGCTCGCCGAAAGCTGCTCTGTCACCCTGTCCTGCCTGCAAAACAAGACGTCTTATCTTTTCCTTTTCCATTTTTTCTACCAAGCTTTCTTTTTATTATCGAACAAAAAAATCCGTTTTCAGCACTCGGTTATTGTTCCGACATCACTTAGATGTTTGCTGAAAACGGAATATTGAGCAAATATAAAACTTAATATATTGTTTACAAAATGTTAATCAACATATTCTCTGACTCTGAGATGTATACCCACGCTGTCAGCAACCGCCTGAGATTTTTTTATCTCCTCTTCGCCGATTATATCCACAACAGTGAGCATTACCTCCGGCACGAACTCTTTTACTCTTTTTGCAAAAGAGAGCATTTCTTCAAAGCAGTTCACGCCCTTGAATGACGGTCTTGTTACCTCGTCATAAGCCTTTGCGTCAGAAGCGTTAAGGCTTATTGAGATTATATCAACAAGTCCCTTGAACTCAGCAGGAGTTTCACGCTTGTTGATAAGGTCGCTAAGACCATTTGTGTTGATCCTTACAGGTGTCTTTGTAACAGATTTTATATACTTTGCAGTTTCTTTGAGTATTTCAAGCTCACAGGTAGGCTCACCATAGCCGCAGAAAATAATTTCCTTGTAGCTGTCAAGGTCACGCTTTTTGATGTTGTCTATTACCTCTTCGGCAGTAGGCTGATGTTCCAGCCACAGTGGGTCAGAGCCGTATGCACCGTCGCCGTTGTGACGAATACAGAATGTGCAGTTGCATGGGCACTTGTTTGTGATGTTGAGATAAAGCTTATCGCCTATCTCATAAGAAATATTCATAGCTTTTATCATTATAATTACCTCTTTTTTGTAATATATCAAAGTATCAGAGCAGACAGGCGACCAAAGGTCGCCCATACAGAGAAATCATCGCCGCAGGCGATACCTTCATTCCTCATTCCTCACTCCTAACTCCTCATTAATATCTATTCTCTTATCTGTCCGTTTCCAGAGATAAGATACTTTGTGGTGGTCATTTCTCTAAGACCCATAGGACCTCTTGCATGAAGCTTCTGAGTGGAAATGCCTATCTCAGCACCCAGACCGAACATTCCGCCGTCTGTAAATCTTGTTGAGCAGTTTACATATACTGCCGCTGAGTCAACACGCTTTTGAAATTCCTGTGCGGCAAAAAGGCTTTCCGTAACGATACACTCAGAATGTCCTGTAGAAAATCTGTCGATATGTTCAAGGGCTTCCGCCATGTCGTCAACGACCTTGATAGAGATTATATAGTCAAGAAACTCTGTTGCATAATCGTCATCATCAGCAGGAGTAACGTTCTCAGGACCAAGTATCTGCCTTGTAAGCTCACAGCCTCTTATCTCAACGTGGTGCTTGTCAAGTCTTTCTTTAAGCTTCGGGAGAAAATCCTCCGCAATATCCCTGTGAACAAGACAGCTTTCAACTGCATTGCATACAGACGGACGTGAGGTCTTGCCGTTATCAACAATGTTCACAGCCATTTTTATATCCGCACTTGCGTCAACATAAACGTGACAGTTTCCTGTGCCGGTCTCGATAACAGGCACAGTGGCAGACTGTACAACAGCCTTTATAAGCTGTGCGCCTCCCCTTGGGATAAGGACATCAATATAATCATTGGCTTTCATCATATCAAGAGCGATGCCTCTGTCAGTATCCTCCACAAGCTGAATGATATCAGGGCTGAAGCCTGCCCTTTCGACAGCCTTTCTCATAAGGTCAGCAAGCATTTTGTTTGAGTTTATTGCTTCCTTTCCGCCCCTGAGTATAACAGCGTTTCCGCTTTTAAGGCAAAGTATAGCGCCGTCTACAGTAACGTTAGGTCTGGCTTCAAAAATAATGCCTATAACGCCCATTGGCACTCTTACTTTCTCGATCTTCATGCCGTTAGGTCTTGTTGAGCCTGAAACTACCTCGCCCACAGGGTCGTCAAGCTGTGCAAGCTCCTCGCAAGCCTTTGCCATGCCCTCTATACGGCTGTCATTAAGTGCAAGTCTGTCAAGCATTGCTTCTGACATTTTCCTCATTCTGCCGTTTTCAAGGTCCACCTTGTTTGCTTCGATAATATCGTCCTTGCAAACTCTCAGGATATGTGCGATCTCAAGAAGTGCGTCATTTTTCTGTGTTGTTGAAGCGAAGGCGATATCCTTTTTGCAAGCTTTTGCTTTCTGTCCCAAAATATCGATGTAACTCATTTTTACTATACCTCCCCGTTAGCTGTAAAAAGTGTTCCTATAGGTTTATTTTCAAATACCTTATACAAATGTCTTGGATCTCTGCCGTTCATTATGATAAGATCTATTCCGCCATTTTTGCATATCTCAGCGGCTTTTATCTTTGTCGCCATTCCGCCTGTGCCAAGTGAAGAACCTGCACCCCCTGCAATAGCCTTTATCTCCTCCGTTATCTCTGGCACAACAGGGATAAGCTCAGCGTCATCATACTTATGAGGGTCTTTGTCAAAAAGTCCCTCGATATCAGACATTATTATAAGCAGATCTGCATTAGCAAGCACCGCAACATTTGCCGCAAGAGAATCGTTCTCGCCCATTTCAAGCTCCAGCTCATCTATAGATACTGTATCGTTCTCGTTCACAATAGGGATAGAACCAAGCTCTATGATGCGGTTAAGGGCGTTCTGCACGTTTATCTTTCTGTCTTCCAGAAGAATATACTTTGTAAGCAGAAGCTGAGCCACATTAAGGCTGTATTCAGAGAAAAGATTATCGTAAAGATACATAAGCTCACACTGACCCACCGCCGCACAAGCCTGTCTTGTGGGAGTGTCCTTGGGTCTTTCCTTTATGCCCAGCTTTGCTCTGCCAAGACCCACCGCACCGCTTGATACAAGGATTATCTCATGTCCTGCATTTTGCAGATCGGCAAGAGTTTTAACGAGCTGTTCCACACGGCGTATATTAAGAAGCCCGTGCTGTGAGTAAGAGTAGAAGTTCCTACCTTTACCACAACTCTTTTCTTTTTTGTCATATCTATCATTTTTATCATGTCCTTATTGTTATTTTCCGTTGACAATATTCTGTGGCGTACCCTCTATCCACATTTTCAAGTTCTGCGCAACAGTTTCAAGAAGCCTTTCTCTCGTCTGCTTTGGCGCCCACGCTATATGCGGGGTAACAGTGCAGTTCTTTGCGTTTCTGAGAGGGCAGTCTTCACCCATTGGCTCGTTTGTGAGAACATCAATTCCTGCCCCTGCAATGACTTCATTTTCAAGAGCCTGTGCAAGAGCCTTTTCGTCCACAAGACCGCCCCTTGCAGTGTTGACGAAAAAGGCTGACTTTTTCATCATGCCAAGCTTTCGGCATTTATCATTTTCTCATTATCCTTTGTAAGAGGACAATGGAGAGTTACTATATCAGAGGTCTTTAGAAGTTCTTCAAGGCTTACCGCAGGCGTGCCGTCAATAATTTTCTGGGGTGAGCGTGTAAAGGTGATGACCTTCATGCCGAACGCTCTTGCTATCTCAGCAACTTTCTTTCCTATGTCGCCATAGCCTACTATACCAATGATTTTTCCAGCAAGCTCATAGGTAGGGATACCAAAATATGAAAACAGCTTATAATTCACCCAGCCGCCCTCGTCAACTTTCTCGGCATATTCTCTTATCTTGCTGAAATAGTTGAGGATAAGTGCAAAAGTATGCTGTGCCACCGCATTTGTTGAATAGGAAGGCACATTGCAGACCACCGCACCATGCCTGTCTGCGGCAGAGAGGTCAACATTATTATATCCCGTTGCAAAAAGACCGACGTATTTCAGGTTTTTGCACTTTGAGAATACCTCCTCTGTTATAAGGCACTTGTTACATATAACAGCGTCAGCGTCACCTATCTTTTCTGCGACCTGTTCATTTGGTGTAAAACCATAAACAATGCTTTCACCAAGGACTGTTATTCCCTCCAGCGACACATCGTTTCTTGAAACTGTTTCAGAGTCAAGTATAACTATTTTCATTCTTCATCTTCCTTTTGAGCAGTTTCCGACTTTTCCCCGGCATTCTCCAAAGCTTTCTGCTTTTTAGCAAACCTATGGGAAATAAAAGCTGTTGCCGCAAGAAGCGCTACCTCTGCGCCGAAAAGCATACCGATAACAAAGCTTTTTGTGGTAAACTGAGTAACTATAGTAAGGTCGATAGCTATCATTAATGTAAGATAATGACAAGAGCCTTTCCTTATGAACTGAGTTATATATAAAAGCGTAGCGATAACGCAGAATATCATATGCACCTTGAAAGGCAAGGGGGCATAAACGTTCTGCAAGGTCGCAGTTTCCGCAGCCAGTGTTTCTATCACACTATCATCTCCTAAAGCGTTATTTTATCATACTAAAATATTATACCACAGTTTTACGTCATTTGCAATAGATTTGAGCCTTTATAACGGCTTTATAAAACAAAAAGACAGAAGTATTTTTTCAAATACCTCCGCCTTTTTCGGGAAAAATTCGTCGTAATCTTTAATTTATACTATTTTAAGATAAATTACTTGTTAGCGAAATATCTGTCAAGCAGACCCTTGAAGCCGCATCCATGTCTTGCTTCGTCCTTAGCCATTTCATGAACAGTGTCATGTACAGCGTCATAGCCAAGCTCCTTTGCTCTCTTAGCAAGCTTCATCTTGCCCTCGCAAGCGCCGTTCTCAGCCATATATCTCATCTCGAGATTCTTCTTTGTAGAAGGTGTTACTACCTCGCCCAGAAGCTCTGCGAACTTAGCAGCGTGCTCAGCCTCTTCGTAGGCTGCCTTCTCATAGTACATACCTACCTCTGGATAACCTTCTCTGTAAGCAACTCTTGCCATTGCAAGATACATACCTACCTCAGAGCACTCTCCGTTGAAATTCTCTCTGAGACCTGCAACTACTTCCTCGTCAAGACCCTCTGCAACGCCTACCTTATGCTCGTCAGCCCATGTGATAGCTGTTTCTTCTACTTTATTGAACTTTTCTGCTGGTGCGTGGCAGATTGGACACTCCTTTGGAGCAGCCTCGCCCTCATAAACATAACCGCATACTGAACATACAAACTTTGACATAATTTTTGTCCTCCTTATTTAGATATCATTTTTTTACTTTTCCACAGACCAGCGTTTTCGCTTTATCTGCGTTATTCTTTGCAGCTTTTCCCTTGCTGTGATTAAAGTATACCACATTAGTGTACATTTGTCAATAGGTTAGTTTCGTCTAACAATATAAAAATATTGCAAAATTTTATGGCAAAATTTTATGCAATTTGACGTAGACTATACTAACCAATAATACGTCTTGAAAAAAACTTAAAGCTGTGCTATAATGAAGATCAATATATGACAAAAAAGGAGTTTTTTTAATGAATAAGGAAAAAGCAGCGGCAGCAAAAGCTCTTTTCATGGAGGGCTACAACTGTTCACAGGCGGTGGTAGGCGCATGGGCTGAGGATATCGGACTTGACAGCAAAACTGCATACAAGATAGCTTCGGGCTTTGGCGGCGGAATAGGCAGAATGAGAGAGGTCTGCGGAGCATTTACAGGTGCAGTCATGGTGCTTGGATTGAAATTTGGCAACACCATAGGCAGTGACAGAGCGGCAAAGGGCAAAGATTATGAGCGTGTTCAGCTTTTTGCAAAGCGTTTCAAGGAAGAGCTTGGCTCTGACACTATCATCTGCCGTGAGCTTCTTGGTCTGAGCGGACCTAGTGACCCTGACCCTGCAAAGCGCACAAAAGAATACTATCAGAAGCGTCCATGTCCTGAAACTGTAGCAATTGCAAGTGGTCTTTTAGGAGAATTTATGGAGTAGTTTTTTCAGAAAAAAACTTTGAAACTGTGGGCGAACGCTGTTTTCCCCTACAAAATAAGGCAAAAAAAGAGCAGAGAAACGAGATCTCTGCTCTTTTTGTATATAAAATTCTATTAGATTCCTGCGGAATAGTTTGGAGCTTCCTTTGTGATATAAATATCGTGTGGGTGTGACTCCTTAAGACCTGCGCCTGTTATTCTGATGAACTTAGCCTTTTCGCCAAGCTCTGCAATAGTATGACAACCGCAATAGCCCATACCTGAACGGATACCGCCAACGAGCTGGAAGATAGTATCTGAAACTGGACCCTTATAAG
Organism: Ruminococcus sp. AM31-15AC; assembly: GCF_003462045.1. NCBI lineage: Bacteria > Bacillati > Bacillota > Clostridia > Eubacteriales > Oscillospiraceae > Ruminococcus > Ruminococcus sp. AM31-15AC. The sequence continues at coordinate 84,402 of NZ_QTYG01000003.1, forward strand.
CCACACGACCCTCAACGCCCTCTGGAACGAGCTTCTTTGAGTTTGTCTGGAAATATCTGTCCTTTGAGCCTTTATTCATAGCGGCAAGAGAACCCATGCCTCTGTATACCTTGAACTGTCTGCCTGATAGATCTCAGTTTCGCCCGGAGCTTCGTCACAGCCTGCGAGGAGTGAACCAAGCATTACAACGTTTGCACCGGCGGCAAGAGCCTTAACGATATCGCCTGAATACTTGATACCACCGTCAGCAATAACAGGAATGCCATACTCAGCAGCAGCGCAAGCAGCATCATAAACTGCAGTGACCTGAGGAACACCTATACCAGCGACTACACGGGTAGTACAGATAGAACCAGGGCCGATACCGACCTTTATAGCGTCAGCACCTGCTTCGCAGAGCGCTCTGGCGGCTTCGGCAGTAGCAATATTACCTGCAATAACCGGTGTATCAGGGAAAGCGGCCTTAACTTTTTTAAGACAATTTATAACGTTCATAGAATGACCATGAGCAGAGTCAAGAACGAGAACGTCTACCTGAGCTTCAACGAGAGCGGCAACTCTTTCAAGAATATCGTTAGTCATGCCGATAGTAGCGCCGCAAAGAAGTCTGCCCTTTTTATCTCTTGCGGAATTTGGATACTGAACAGCCTTTTCAATATCCTTGATAGTGATAAGACCCTTAAGAACGCCGTTTGCATCAACAAGAGGAAGCTTCTCGATCTTATGCTTCATAAGTATTTTCTGAGCGCCTTCAAGATCCGTATCAACAGGAGCAGTAACGAGGTTTTCCTTAGTCATAACGTCACCGATCTTGATATTTTCAAAATCAGTGATAAATCTAAGATCTCTGTTAGTGAGGATACCCTCAAGCTTGCCTTCCTTATCGACTATAGGCACGCCGGAGATCTTATACTTGCCCATGAGCTTATCAGCTTCAGCAACAGTTTTATCGGCTGTAAGAGAGAAAGGATTAACGATAACGCCGTTTTCGGAACGCTTTACCTTATCCACCTCTTCTGCCTGCTGAGCGATAGTCATATTCTTATGGATAATACCGATACCGCCCTCTCTTGCGATAGCGATAGCCATTTTTGACTCTGTGACTGTATCCATAGCAGATGTCATTATAGGTGTATTGAGGACTATATCCTTAGTAAGGTGTGTATGGATATCCACCATATCAGGTGTACAATCCGACTCGCCCGGGATAAGGAGAACGTCATCAAAGGTAAGACCCTCTTTACCAAACTTATTGTTTACATTAGTATCCAGCATAAATTAACCTCCCGCAAACATTTTGAATTCTTAATTTATTATTCTTATAATCATACAACATTTAATTAAACTTGTCAACATCATTATTGAGAACTTTTTTTTAATTTAGTCTTTGCTAATCGGAGTTACGTTGTTTTAGCCAAGGTTTACGCCATGGTTTGTTATGCCGCAAAATCACTGCGCTCTTTGCGAATTTTACTTTGTATTGGTGCTTAGCTCAGTTTGGCTTTGCCATTCCTCATTCCTCACTCCTCATTCCTCATTCAATTCGTTTTTCATCACTTTCACTCTCGCAAACACCACTGACAGCACTGTTGACACAAGCCAACCTATCGGCCATGACAGCCATATTCCCGTTGACCCATATGGTCTTGCCAACACGAACGCAAGCACTACTCTGAGTATCAAGTCCGTAAAAGTTGATATCATAAAATACTGCATTGCACCTTTACCACGGAGTGCTCCGTCTGACATTATTTTTATGCCCACAAACACATAGAAAGGCGATATTATTCTCAAAAATGTTGTGCCTATCTCAACGGCTTTTGTTCCGCCGTCGTCAAGAAACAGATTTATCATAGTTTTTGGCATACAGAAAAAGCAGAGTATAAAAGGCACTGCCACGATAGCCGAGATAACAAGTCCTGCTTTATATCCGCTTTTTATCCTATCGTTCCTTCCTGCACCGTAATTCTGTGCAACAAAGCTTGAAAGCCCGTTAGAAAGCGTTGTAAAGCTTGTTATAGCAAAGGTATTTAGCTTTATTGCAGAAGAATATCCTGCGATACAAGACGAGCCGAAGCTGTTTACAAGATACTGCACAAAGATATTTCCCACTGAGATAAAGCTTTGCTGTAAAATACTAGGTATAGAATAGAGCGTTATCTTTTTAAGTATTTTTCCTGAAAACAGCGGTGGTTTATCCTCTGTTTTAATTTCTGCGGTTTTCTTCACCAAAATAAGCAGTGAGAACACGCAAGCCACTCCCTGAGCGATAAAAGTAGCCCATGCAACGCCTGCCACACCCCATTTAAAGAACTTCACGAACACATAGTCGAGGACAACGTTTCCAACTGATGAGCCGATAAGGAGATACAATGGTGTTTTCGAGTCACCCATTGCGTTATAAATACCTGTACCCACGTTATAAAGAAACAGGAAGATAAGACCTGCGATATAGATCTTCAGATAAAGCTCGCCGTCACGGAAGATGTTATCGGGCGTGTTTATCATTCTCATAAGAGGAGTAGAGAACGCAAGTCCGAAGATTGTCAGCACTGTCGCAAGTACCGTACATGAAATTATAGTAGTAGTTGACGCAGTTTTTACCTTTGAGAACTCTTTTCCACCAAAGAATTGAGATATCACCACACAACAGCCAACATTGCTTCCCACTGCAAACGCCATAAATATCATTGTTATAGGATAAGACGCACCAACTGCCGCAAGAGCGTCTTCGCCTGCAAATTTTCCTGCTATGATACTGTCGAAAATGGAATACATCTGTTGAAATATCACGCTCACGAACATAGGCAGGGAAAATTTCCACAGCACGGTCCACGGTTTTCCCACCGTCAGGTCTGTCATAAAAACATCTCCATAATATAATAGTTACCATTTCATTATATCATAAAAAAACAACCTTTTTCAACGTCATTTCGCACAGACACTTTTGATATTTCTGAAGGTTTTTTTAGCATTTTACGCTATTTGTGATCTATTAATAAAATTTTCTAAATATTATTGGCTTACCCTCTTGCTGAAATTATCTGTAAAGAATAAAGTCACAATGGTTTTTTATTGACAAAAAAGTGCGGATATTTTATACTTGTATAAGAGGTGATAAAATGAGCAGTCAAGCAGACCACGGCGGTCACAGAGAGAGAATGAGAAAGCGTTTCAAAGAATCGGGAAATTTCAAGGGCTTTTCCGAGCATGAGATACTTGAAATGCTTTTATTTTACATTGTGCCGAGAAAGAACACCAATGATATTGCGCACGAGCTTATAAAAAAGTTCGGAAGCTTAAACAGCGTTCTTAACGCTTCTGTGGAGGAGCTTTCTTCGGTAAAGGACATGGGCGAAAGCTCTGCAAACTCACTTTTATTTTTCAGAGAGCTTATAAACTACTGCTCCACTGTCACAGACAGCAGGATAGACATTAGAAACATATCTGCGGCGCTGAGTTTTGTAAATAATTGTTTCAGAAACGAAAAGCAGGAGAAGTTCAAGGTAATTTGTATCGACTCTGGCTTTCACATAAAGAGCGTAACAGACATATCCGCAGGCGGTGCGAGATTTACCCCTGTTGATTTTCGTGAGCTTACAAAAGCCGTTCTCAACAGCGGCACTGATATTGTTATCCTTGCCCACAATCACCCTGACTCACCCAACACCCCCTCTCAGGAGGACGTTACTCTCACCCGTGAGGTCATGAGATATATGAGATGTTTAGGCGTGACAGTTCTTGACCATTATATAACAGGCAATAACGGAACTATCTCCATGCGAAACTGCGGACTTATCCATGATATGGAGTGTTAAAAATAGAATATCATATAAAAAATGGACGATATGTTTAATGACCCGCCCCCTGTCAAGTAGACAGCGCAAAAAACAAAAATATTCTATGTTGTGACTAAAAGCAGTCTGTGCAATTTGTGCAGGCTGCTTTGTTGTTAGCAAATGGCAAGCACCTTTTGGAGTGAGGAGCGAAGCGACGAACGGAGAAAGGTGCTTGCCGCGGCACCCACCGACCAGCTAAGCAGCATACGCTTCATGGTATTCCATAGGTGTCATGCTGCTCAGTTTGATCTGGTAACGCCTTGTGTTGTAATAGGTTATGTATTCCTCTATCGCTGAAATCAGTTCGGTCTTATCCGTAAACTTGCGAAGATAATACATCTCCGATTTTAAGATTCCCCACCAACCCTCCATTGGTCCGTTGTCGATGCATCTCCCAACACGGGACATACTTTGTATCATTCCTGCATCAGTCAGTTTTTGATGAAATAATTTGTTGGTATACTGAAAGCCACGGTCACTGTGGAAGATTGGGTGAGCATCAGGATTCAATCGAACAGCTTCGTCAAATGTAGAAACACAAGTTCGTTGTTATTGCTTTCCATAATTTTGTATGTTACAATTCGTTTGTCATACAAATCAAGAATTGCGCTGAGATACAGTTTTCTGATCTCTGTTCCTACGTAATATTTAAATTCAGTTACATCTGTAAGCCATTTTTCGTTCGGCTTATCTGCGTGGAAATCTCTGTTCAGAATATTCTCCGCTGTGATTTGCGGCGTTGATGGAATATATGTATTCTTCTTGACACGGGTAACAGATTTCAGATGAAGAATCTGCATCAGTCTGTAGATGCGCTTCTTGTTGAAATGTACATCATGCTCACGGTTGATCACGACCGTCATCTGACGATAACCTAAGATGCCGTTGCGCTCCTCATAGTGCTGTTTGATCCATTCTACAAGCTGCTCATTGATCTTCTGGCTATGGCTTGGTGTCCGATGCAGCCACTTGTAGTAAGCCGAGCGTGCAACGTGTACAGCAGCGCAGAGCTTCTGAATCGGATAATGCTCTGCTTCATTCATGTATTTGATTGCAATATACTTGTCCACGTTTCGTACTCCGTTCAGTGACCGCCCCCTCTCAGCTCCCTGAGTTTTTTTAACAGTTTAATTTCCATTTCCTGATCTTTAAGCTTTGCTTGTAATATCTTGTTCTCCATACGAAGACGATCAGCTTCTGTAAGGTCTTCTTGTTTTTTTGATTTTCCTCGATGGTCAATCAGTCCTTCTACACCATTTATTTCATATTTCCTTACCCATGAATATATCTGTTGATAAGAAATATTATATTTTTCAACTGTCAGGGTGTAGTTCTTATTATTTTCAATGCAGAAGGCAACAATTTCCGCACGTTCTTCCTGTGTGGTTTTTCTACCTTTGTTCATGGCAAGTCCTCTTTCTGAGCGTTTATGCTCTTTAAATCTCTTGCCATTATTATACCATGAAATCCATCTTCTGAGGACAATATCCGTTGAGATTTTATACTTTATACATATTTCTGTTAAGCTTCCTTTTCCATTGAGGTAATCTTCTACTGCTGCTTCTTTTATTTCATTGGTATAGTGTCGATACGGTGATGCCTTTGCAACGAATTCGATTCCTTCGGTTTTAGCTCGGCATACCATTCTTTTCATCGTTGTAGCCCCTATGTTGTATTTTCTGGCAATTGCCTTGTATCCACCTTTACCATCGAGGTATTCCTGTACTGCTGCAACACGTTCTTCACTTGTAAGTGATTTCTTCTTTGACATAAAATAACCCCCTTTAGAGTTACACCATTTTATTATTTCATGTGTCTACTCTAAGGGGATTATATCATAACATACCGTCCATAAAATTTTATCTTCTTGAAGCCTTTTTCTTTGCGCTGCCTGTTTTTGAACCTGAATGTGACTTCTTTGCCTGATGTTTTTTCCAATGTACCCACAGTGTAGGTGCGATACAGTTAGAAGAATAAACACCTGATATCATACCGATGATAAGTGGGAAAGCAAAGCTCAGGATAGATGTTACTCCGCAGATTATGCAGACGATACAAACTGTAGCCATAGCAAGAACTGTTGTAACAGTTGTATGGATAGAACGTCCCATTGTCTGAGTAATGGAGAGGTTTACAAGATCCTCAAGCTCCATTTTGTTGCCAAGGAGATTTTCATTCTCTCTGATTCTATCGTAAATGATGATAGTAGCGTTGATAGAATATCCAAGGATAGTCAGCAGAACTGCCATAAAGTTTGCGTTGATGTCAAATCTGCATATTACAAAGCAGCCATAGACCATGCACATATCGTGTGCAAGGGCAACTACTGAGAACACACCTGCTGATATACCGCCTATCTTTTTAAATCTGAAGCCGATATAAATGATAGTGATGACCATTGCCAGTGCACAAGCAGCAAGGCACTTGAAGAAGAAGTTCATACCGCTTGAAGCTGCAACATCGTTTGACTCGTAAACTTCTATGTTATTATCAGGAAAGTCCTTTTCAAGAGCTGTTTTCAGGGTATTCTGCTTATCATCGCTTATACCCTTTGTTGATGAGAATTTTATTTCTACTGTCTTTCCTGCGTTTCCTGTGTTTTCGCCAAGAGTTACTGTACATTTATCTCCGATACTGTCAGAAACGGTATTTGAAACGTCAGAAGTCTTTATATCACCCTCGTAAGTATAAGTCAAAACTGTACCGCCTTTGAACTCGATAGCCACGTTAAGACCTATAACGAATGTAAGAATGATAAAAATTGCGATAAGTGCGCATGATATGGAATAAAATAACTTGCTGTGACCCACAACATTCAGGGTCTTTCTTTCTTTACTCATTTATTTCAGCACCTCCGTAAAGCTTGCGTTTCTTAAAGCACTTAAACTTTGAGAGGGACGAAAGCATAAGTCTTGAACAGAAAATACCGAATACAAAGTTCAGGAGGATACCTACAAGGAGAGTATATCCCAGTGAATAGATAGTACCTGCTGTGCTTGCGCCGAATACTGAGAATACAGGGCTGAGAAGTGTTCCGAAAACGCTGTCTGTAGGTCCGAAGGCACCCATAAGGATTATTGCAACGAATACTACTGTGATGTTTCCGTCAAACACGGCGCTCCATGCTCTCTTATAGCCAAGCTCTATAGCTCCGTTAAGGGTCTTGCCGTTGTTGAGCTCTTCCTTTATTCTCTCGGCTGTGATAACGTTAGCGTCAACGCCCATACCGATAGAAAGGATAATACCTGCGATACCAGGGATAGTCAGCGTAAAGCTGTCGATATTTCCAAAGAAGCCTGTGATACAAGCAATAGAACCTATTACCTGACCTATAAGTGCGATAGACGCAACAAAGCCCGGCAGCTTATAGATAACGATGATATATGCAGCGATAACGATAAATGCGATAAGTCCTGCAATGACCATTGCATTTTTTGCACCCTCGCCAAGTGTAGGTGAGATGATGTTTGTGCTTGTTGTTTTAAGGTCAAATGGGATAGAACCTGCATTTATCTTATCTGAAAGAGCTTTTGCAGAATCATATGTGAAGTTGCCCTCGATAACGCACTCGCCGTCAGTGATAGCTGAATTTACGCTTGGGGCAGAAATGCACTTATCGTCCATCCAGATAGAGATAGAACCTTTTCCGGCAAGCTCAGTTGTAGCATCGGCAAAAGCTTTTTTACCGCTGTTATTGAGTGTCAGGCTTACAACATACTTGATATTTCCTGTAGTTTCGTCCTGAGTTTGTCTTACCTCAGCCTTTTTAACGTCATTTCCTGTAAGCACCTGCTCGCCTTTTTCTTCTTTACCCTTTCTGAATACAAGCTTAGCAGTTTCGCCAAGCTCAGAAACGGCAGCCTCAGGGTCAAAGCTTTCTTCGTTAGCCTGCCATGGGAATGAAACCATTACCTTATTTTTCTTATAGTCTACATAGACCTCGCTGTCTGTGATATTAAGGCTTACAAGTCTTTGCTCGATAACAGCCTTTGCAGCGTCCATTTCTTCCTTTGTAGCGTCGTAATTATCGGCAGGTTCAAACGTAGCATTTACGCCACCCTGAATATCGATACCCCAGCGAATATCTTCAACGCCCTTGATATAGCTTGTTTTTATATCTCCGTACTGAGTATGTATTCCTGCATAAGTGAGATAACCAAATGCAATTATACACAAAAGCACGATAAAAAACACGGGTTTTTTAACTTTTCGCACCTTTAATCCTCCTGATAAATTTATTAAGCCCAGAGGCTTTTCTGCCGTCAGGGCACAATACACCCATAACGAACACATTCACCTTATAATTATAAAACGTTTGATACAAAATGTCAATAGTTTTTATGAAATTCGCACTGTTACTTATATTATGATAGTATTTCATCTATGAAAAAAGTTCTCTCAAAACCTGTTTCAAAAGCCTGTTTTAAAGGGGCTTTGTCTTGACAAAATCTCCTTTTAGTGATATTATTAAAAGGATAAATATTGCGACGTAAGGAATTTTTTTTGCGTCAGCTAAAAGGAGTATGTAAAATGATAGATATTAAGCTTATCCGTACAAATCCTGAGCTTGTCAAGGAAAACATCAAAAAGAAGTTTCAGGACGAAAAGCTCGTTCTTGTTGACGAGGTGGCTCAGTTTGACGAGGAATACAGAGCAGCCAAGACAAAGGCTGACGAGCTGAGAAATAAAAGAAAGGTAATGAGCAAGCAGATAGGCGGTCTTATGGCTAAGGGTCAGAAGGACGAAGCTGAGAAAGTAAAGGCTGAGGTTTCCACTATCGGTGCTGAGCTTGACGCTATGGCTGAAAAGGAAAAGGAGCTTGAAGCTAAGATACGTGAGAGAATGCTCGTTATCCCTAACATAATCGACCCAAGCGTTCCTATAGGCAAGGACGACAGTGAGAACGTAGAAATTGAAAAATTCGGAGAGCCTGTTGTTCCTGATTATGAGATCCCATATCACGTTGACATTATGGAAAGCTTTAACGGCATTGATCTTGACAGTGCAAGAAGAACATCAGGAAACGGCTTCTATTATCTTATGGGCGACATTGCAAGACTTCATTCTGCAATTCTTTCATATGCAAGAGATTTCATGATAGACAGAGGTTTCACATATTTCATTCCTCCTTACATGATACGTTCAGACGTTGTTACAGGCGTTATGAGCTTTTCTGAAATGGAAGGCATGATGTACAAGATAGAGGGAGAGGACCTTTATCTCATCGGTACTTCTGAACATTCAATGATAGGCAGATTTATTGACACTATCATTCCAGAGGGTGAGCTTCCAAAGACTCTCACAAGCTATTCACCATGCTTCAGAAAAGAAGTTGGCGCACACGGTATCGAAGAGAGAGGCGTTTACAGAATACACCAGTTTGAAAAGCAGGAAATGATAGTTGTCTGCAAGCCGGAAGATAGCATGGCATGGTATGACAAGCTGTGGCAGAATTCTGTTGATTTCTTCCGCTCACTTGATATCCCTGTAAGAACACTTGAGTGCTGCTCAGGCGACCTTGCAGACCTCAAGGTAAAGAGCTGTGACGTTGAGGCATGGAGCCCAAGACAGAAGAAGTATTTTGAAGTTGGTTCATGCTCAAATCTTGGCGACGCACAGGCAAGACGTCTTGGCATAAGAATAAAGGCAGAGGACGGCACAAAGTATTTTGCTCACACTCTTAACAACACAGTTGTTGCTCCTCCAAGAATGCTTATCGCATTCCTCGAAAACAATCTCAATGCTGACGGAACAGTTAATATCCCTGAGCCATTGAGAATGTACATGGGCGGCAAGGACAAGATAACAAAGTAATTTTGATATGCAAAAAGGTGAACGGTCATGTGCCGCTCACCTTTTTTTGTTGCCTGAAATACAAAAACGGACGGTTTTTAGCCGTCCGTTAATTTTTTAGTCAATGTAGGTGCAAACAGTGTTCGCCCGTTTATTTTGTTTTTACTTGATTTTTATATTATTCTTCCGTGTTCTCAGAATCCTCATTCTCAACGCTTTCGGTATTATCTTCAATGACCTCAGCATTTTCCTCAGCCTGAGCCTCTGCTATCTCCTCGGCAGTAGCCTTTTCTACCTCTGCTGTTTCAACATCATCGTCATGCTCAGTTCTTGTGAATGAAACCACTCTGCCGTCCTCGCCGACTCTCATAAGTCTTACGCCACGGGAGTATCTGCTCATCATGCTGATATCGCAGGCTCTTATTCTGATAACAATGCCGTCTGTGGATATCATGATGATATCATCTTCATCATCAACGACCTTTATTCCGCATACGCCGCCACTCTTATAGTTCATAAGACCGTAGCCGCCTCTGTTCTGTACCTTATAAGACTCCAGCGGAACACGTCTGCCAAGACCATTTTCTGCAACAGTGAGAACGCTTGCACCCTCTCTTACTCTTGCCATTGATACAACATAGTCACTGCCCCTGAGTTTTATAGCCTTTACGCCGTGTGCAACTCTTGACATCTCTCTTATATCTGTTTCTCTTATCCTGATAGCATAACCATTATGCGTTGCGACGATGACCTCATTGTCGCCAAAGGTCATTCTTACTCCTGCAATCTCGTCGCCCTCATCAAGACCGATTGCAATAAGACCATTCTTTCTTACATTTCTGTAGGAAGTCAGCGGAGTTCTCTTTATCTTGCCGTTCTTTGTTACCATAACGATATACTTGCCCTCGTCAAAATCGGCAGTTTTTATCATTGCGGCTATCTTCTCGCCCTCGCCCAGTTCAAGAAGATTTACTATATTTGTGCCTCTTGAAGACTTTGAGCCCTCAGGCAGCTCATAGCATTTGAGCTTATACATTATGCCCTTATTGGAGATAAAGAGTATATTGTCATGTGAAGAACAGGTCTGAAGCTCGTCGATATAATCGTCCTCACGCTGTTTCATACCCGTTACGCCACGTCCACCACGCTTCTGGGCCTTATACTCTGAAACAGGCATTCTCTTTATATATCCTGCATTTGTATAGGTCACAACGCTTTCCTCAACAGGGATAAGATCTTCGATATCAACTTCGCCGCTGACATTTTCTATCTGAGTTCTTCTCTCGTCACCGAACTTATCCTGAATAGCCTCGACCTCTTCAATGATTATATCAAGTATTCTCTGATGATTTGCAAGAATATCTTCAAGGTCAGCTATCTTGACTTCGATCTCAGCCAACTCATCGATTATCTTCTGTCTTTCCATACCGGTCAGACGTCCGAGAGTCATGTTTGCAATATGGTCTGCCTGAATATCCGTAAGACCAAAACGCTGATTAAGTCTTTGCTTAGCCTCCGGGATATTCTTAGAAGTTTTCATTATCTCGATAACTTCGTCGATATTGTCAAGTGCGATAACAAGACCCTTTAAAATATGCTCTCTTTCCTTAGCCTTGTTAAGATCGAACTTAGTTCTTCTTGTGATAACATCGACCTGAAAGTCTATATACTGCTCAAGCATTTCCTTGAGGGTCAGCACCTTAGGGATACCGTTCACAAGAGCGAGCATTATAACGCCCACAGTATCCTGAAGCTGTGTATAGCTGAACAGCTTGTTGAGAACTACCTGCGGATTAGCGTCCTTTTTCAGCTCAATAACGATCCTCATTCCGTCCTTGCCGGATTCATCGTTTATATAATGTATTCCGTCGATACGCTTTTCCTTAACAAGATCAGCGATAGACTCAACAAGTCTTGCCTTGTTTACCATGTAAGGTATCTCAGTGACAATAATGCAGTTTCTGCCCTTTATCTCCTCGATAGAGGTCTTTGAACGCAGTGTTATCTTGCCTCGGCCAGTACCGTAAGCCGCTCTGATACCGGACCTGCCCATGATGATACCGCCTGTAGGGAAGTCAGGACCCTTTATGCTCTGCATAAGCTCATCAAGTGTGCAGTCAGGGTTTTTCATGACAGTTTTCATGCCCTCGATAACTTCATGAAGGTTATGAGGAGGGATATTCGTTGCCATGCCAACAGCGATACCTACAGAGCCATTACAGAGAAGATTTGGAAATCTTGACGGCAGCACAACAGGCTCTTTCAGTCTGTCATCATAGTTTGACTGAAAATCAACAGTTGTTTTGTTTATATCTGTCAGCATATTTACTGACATCTTAGCCATTTTAGCCTCAGTATAACGGTAGGCAGCCGGAGGGTCGCCGTCAACAGAACCGAAGTTTCCGTGACCGTCAACAAGAGGATATCTCATTGAGAACTTCTGAGCAAGTCTTACAAGTGCGTCATAAACTGATGCGTCACCGTGTGGGTGATATTTACCAAGCACAGATCCGACCGTATCTGCACATTTTCTGTAAGCTTGATCAGGTGTAAGACCATTTTCATACATGGTATATAAAATTCTTCTGTGAACAGGTTTAAGTCCGTCCCTTACATCAGGTAAGGCTCTGGATACAATTACCGCCATTGAATATTGAATGAAAGATTCTTTCATTATCGCTTCAACATCAGTGTCAATAACGTTATAATCGCTCACTTTATCCACTCCTTTTTAACCTTTCGGTTTACTTTGAAAAGAACATATCCTGTTCTTATTTATTATCTATCATTTCATAATCGCTATCAAGCAGCTCTGAAAAAGTTTTTCTCAGGGTTTCCTGCTGCTGCTCGTTCATAACTCTTTTTGCAAGCACATAAATAGTTTCTTTTTTGAGTATTATAATAAACATCTCGTCATTTTCCAAAACGTTCAGTGAGATATCCTCAAAACCAACTATCCTCGGTGGAACAGGAGTAAAGTCCTCTTCCTGCTTTTCCTCTTCTGTCGGCAGCGTTTCTATTTTGAAGCTGTCATCATAGAGGGTGAAAACATACTTGTCGTCCTCAAGAGGTTTAAGTGCCTGCATAAGATATTTTCTTATTCTTCTAGTGTTATACCATGTGAGAACGATTATTGCAAGGCATATGAACGCCAGCACCCAGTTAAGATATCCCGAAGGGTTTCTCACTATGGACACTATAAAAAGCACCGCAACAACGCCGAAAGCCGCTGTTATCTTCCAGTTATGCGCATAAACGAATTTCTTCTGAAAGGCTAAAAAAGCTTTTTCCTCCTCCTCGTTTTTCACATCATACTCAAAGCTCAGCACAGGCTCTTTTTCTACCTGTGCTTCTTCTGCCTCATCAGCATTATCCACAGCTTTCTCAGCCGTTTCAACAGCTTCCTCTGTCTTTACCTCTTCAAGCTCTGTTTCCTGATTTTTATTTTCGTTGTTATCCAAAGCAGTATCCTTTCTTTAAACGTCAAGATCCTTTACATACTCTGCATTTTTCTCTATAAATTCTTTTCTCGGTGCGACCTTATCGCCCATAAGAATAGTGAATATCTCGTCCGCCTTAACAGCGTCCTCCATTGTCACCTTTATCATAGTTCTTCTTTCAGGGTCCATGGTGGTTTCCCAAAGCTGTTCAGGGTCCATCTCACCAAGACCTTTATATCTCTGAACGTTTACCTTCAGATTGTTTTCACCCGAAAGCTCAGAAATATACTGATCTCTCTCTGCGTCTGAGAAAGCATATCTGACCTGTTTGCCCCTTGCGACTTTGAAAAGCGGCGGCTGAGCAAGATAGATATGACCCTCCTCGATAAGAGGACGCATAAATCTAAAGAAGAATGTAAGCAGAAGCGTTCTGATATGAGAACCGTCCACATCGGCATCGGCCATGATGATAACTTTGCCGTAACGGAGCTTTGAAATGTCAAAGTCCTCGCCTATTGATGTTCCTAATGCGGTAACAACAGGCATAAGCTTTTCATTGCCGTATACCTTATCTATCCTGGCTTTTTCAACGTTGAGCATTTTTCCCCACAAAGGAAGTATAGCCTGATATTTTCTATCTCTGCCTTCCTTTGCAGAGCCACCCGCAGAATCTCCCTCGACGATATAGATCTCGGTGAGTGAAGCATCTCTCTCTGAGCAATCTGCAAGTTTGCCAGGCAATGAAGAGGATTCAAGAGCAGATTTTCTTCTTGTAAGCTCTCTTGCTTTCTTTGCGGCTTCTCTTGCCTTTTGTGCCTGAACGGACTTATCAAATATAGCCTTTGCTACAGTAGGGTTTTCCTCGAAGTAGTTCATAAGCTTTTCGGTAACTATCTTGTCAACGAAAGGTCTTACCTCAGGATTGCCAAGTCTGCCTTTTGTCTGTCCCTCAAACTCACAGTTTGTGAGCTTAACGGATACTATAGCTGTCAGACCCTCTCTTACATCGTCGCCAAGAAGCTTATCGTCGTCTTTAAGATAGCCGAACTTCTTACCGTAGTTATTTATTACCTTTGTAAGAGCGTTCTTGAAACCTGTTTCATGAGTACCGCCGTCAGGAGTATGGATATTATTAGCAAATGAAAGTATAAGGTCATTATAAGTATCGTTATACTGCAAAGCTATCTCGGCAAAAGTATCGCCCTCCATGCCGTTGACGTAGATAACTTCCTCAGAAAGCGGAGTAACGCCTCTTGTTTTGTGGATATGCTCCACAAACTGTCTTATACCGCCCTCATAATGGAGAGTTTCGCCCACAGGCTCTGATTCATTTCTCTTATCAGTGAATATTATCTTTATACCAGCATTAAGGAATGCCTGTTCTCTAAGTCTTTTAAGCAGTGTTTCATAGTCAAACACCGTTGTTTCCTGAAAAATCTCAGGGTCAGGCTTAAAGAGAACGGAAGTACCTGTTTTATCAGTATCGCCGATTATTTTCAGCGGCTCTGAATAATTACCTCTGTCAAATCTCTGGAAGTGGATATGTTTTCCGTCATAAACTGTAAGCTCAAGATATTCCGAGAGGGCGTTTACTACAGACGCACCAACACCGTGAAGTCCGCCTGCTACCTTATATCCGCCGCCGCCGAACTTTCCGCCTGCGTGGAGAATGGTATAAACTACCGTTGCAGCAGATATTTTCTCCTTTGGGTGTATACCTGTAGGGATACCACGTCCGTTATCGGTAACTCTGATAATGTCCCCGGGAAGTATCTCTACTTCTATCTCAGTGCAATATCCTGCCAATGCCTCATCGATAGCGTTGTCAACTATCTCGTAGACAAGGTGGTGAAGTCCCTTTGGACCTGTTGATCCGATATACATACCAGGTCTTTTTCTTACCGCTTCAAGACCCTCCAGCACCTGTATCTGATTTTCATTATAATCATTTTGCTTATCCACCATGGATATTTCCTCGGTGTTCTGGATCTCGATCTCGTTGTTATTTTCCAAAAAATAACCCCCTCATCACTTGGTTTTTTTATCTTATCATCTTATATCTTTGATTCATCATTCAGGCATTCTTTTGCTTCTTTTCAAAAGTGTGGCACAGCTCATCTGACTTATATACACAGTTTCCGTAAAGTCTTTATCAAGGCACACCACAAGCTTTTAGGCATTTCATATGTGCAGTTCACAACACGTCTGTTTTTTGCCGCAAAATTAAGAAATTCCTTTGTGTTGGCAGACACAGAGGTATTTTCGATATCGAAAATGCCTATCACATCTTTAGTATTGACTAAATAGTTATTTCCTAAATGCAGAAACATCACTTATTCTCCTGAACTATCATTCCGTTTTCTATATTGAATATCTTTCCATGGCTTTTCTCGTCAAAGGGGATATTCCTGTCACAGCAGGTTATAAAGACCTGCATATCGTGTATTTTCGAGATAACGAACTTCTGCCTTGATAGGTCAAGCTCGCTCAAAACATCATCGAGAAGTATGCACGGGCTGTCGTCTATCTCCTCGGCAAGTATATAAGCCTGCGAAAGCTTCAAAATAAGTGCGAGAGAGCGGTGCTGTCCCTGAGAAGCGAACTGTCTAACTGCCAGTCCGTTTATTTTTCCCGCAAGATCATCTCTGTGAACGCCTTTCTGTGTAAATCCTGCTCTTATATCGTCATCAAGATTATTTTGCAGACAGCTTAGATACTCTTCAGCCATTTCTCCTGCATAATCTTTTCTGCCCTCCAGATTTGAATACACAGTGGAATAATATTCAAGCTCCAGCCTTTCTCTGCCCTCTGATATATCCTCATAAAGCTTTTTTGCGAACATATCGAGCTTTTTGGTATAATTATATCTTAAAAGCGAGATATAAGCCCCAAGCTGAGCAAGCTGGATATCCCACACTTCAAGCTCTTCTTTTTTTGATCTGCCGTAACAGATATTTTTTAACAATATATTTCTCTGCTCTATAAGATCATCATATTTTGAGATAACAGAGCTGTAGGAATTTTTTATCTGTGACACTGAAAGGTCAAGAAACTGCCGTCTGTTTTCGGGAGAGCCTTTTGAAAGCTCCAGATCTTCAGGAGTAAAGATAACACAATCAAGGCTTCCGAAAAGCTTTGAGGGAGTTTTCAGCTTTACGCCGTTCAAGGTGACGTTTTTTTCTCTCACATTAGGTCTTGCCATTGCAAAATGTATATCCTGACTGCGAAAGCTGTTTTTAAATGAAATGTCGATATTCATGACCTGTCCGTTTATATCTATCATTTCTCTGTCTTTTGTGTTGCGAAAAGACCTCACTCCGCTGCAAAGCCATATAGCTTCTATAAGATTTGTTTTGCCCTGAGCATTCTTTCCGCAGAAAATATTCATTTTCTCATGAGGATATATCTCGACTTTTTTGAGATTTTTAAATCCGTCTGCGGAAATTTTGGTTATCACCATTTTATTTTACCACTATCTCTGTAGCTATCTCGTCTATCTGCACCTTATCCCCGGGGCGGATCTTCTTTCCCCTCATTGTGCAGACCTCACCATTTACTTTAATTCTCTCCTCGAGGATTATCTCCTTGCCAATGCCGCCTGTTTCCACAACGCCTGCATATTTAAGCAGAGAATCGAGCTTTATAAACTCTGATTTTATATTTACATCTATCTGTTGATATTTCATATTCTTATTCCTTTGCTAGTCTTACAGGGAGAACGAGGTAAGTATAAGCATCGCCCTCACACGGAACTATCTTCATAGGCAGCAGACTTCCGCTCATCTGCAATTTGACCTTATCTTCCTTTATGACCTTCAGAGGGTCAAGAAGATATTTGCACTTGAAGCCTATCTCGATAACAGGACCTGCTATATCAGCCTTTATCTCGTCTGTTATCTTTCCAACGCTTGTTGAGCAGTTTATTTTTATAGAATTATTTTCAAAATAGCATCTTGCAGGTGACGGTGTTCTGTCACTTATAAGTATCAAACTTCTTTCAAGAGCGGCAATAAGCTCTTTCCTGTCAACAATGACCTCAGTTGTGCAAGTAGTTGGTATAGCTGACTTATAAGGGTGGAACTCGCCCTCGATAAGTCTTGAATAAACAAGATAGCCGTTTAATTCAAACACAACATGATTTTTTGAGAGATAAACGGAGGCTGTTTCTTCGTCATTATCTCCCAGAAGTGCTGCTATCTCAGAGAGAGTTTTTGCAGGCACGACGAATTTAAGACTTCCGTCATACTTTATAGGCTCATATCTCACAGCAAGTCTATATCCGTCAAGGGCAACAAGAGTAAGAGTACCGTTTTCAATCTCAAAAAGCTCGCCCTTAAGAACAGGCTTAAGGTCTGTAACAGCCACGGCAAACTTTGTCTGATTTATCATATCCTTAAGAACAGGCTGAGAAATAGTTATCTTGTTTTCTTCCTCTTTCTTAGGAAGTGCAGGATATTCCTCTGCTGACGTTGCAGGGATATTGAATGTGGTAACTCCTCCTGAGATCGTTACCTGAAAATTTTCAGAAACCTCTATCAGGATCTCTTCAGAAGGCATTTTCCTTATCATTTCAGCAAAAAGTCTTGCATTGAGTATAAATTCTCCCGAATCGTCGCTCTTTACCGGAATAACAGTTTTTATACCTATCTCAAGATCATAGCCGGTAAGCTCCAGCACTGAGTTTTCAAGCTTGAATTTTATTCCCTCAAGAGATTTAAGTGCAGCACGTTCTGACACTGCTTTTGAAACATTTGTTACTGCTCCGCAAAGTGAAGCATTATTACACAGAATTTTCATAGCAATTTCCTTTCTAAAAAATTACATTTATCTGACTTTTGTTTTTTCAACATATGAATTTCTCAAATTTATATTTTTTGCTCTGATAATATATAAATAAATCAATATTAAATTAGTATTAGTAGTAGAGTGTGTTGAAATGGTTGAAAAGTCATTCAAAGCCTTTTGCAGACTTGTTTTGCTTTTCAAGTTTATTTTAACATCACTTCAACTGTGTTTTCAAAAACTTTTTTTGTGTTTGAAAAGTTGAAAAAATGTTTGTTGAATGTTTATTATTATCGCAAAAAATGTTGAAACCTGAAAATCGGTGTTTGATTTTATAACACCATGGTTTAAACTTCATTGTGCAAAGTTTTGAAAAACATTCCGCAAAGCTTTATATATCCAAGTCCGGATATTCAACAAAATTGTTGAAAACTATGTTGAAAATGTTGAAATAGTCCGTTTAATTGTCCTTGAGGTTTTTGATTATGTCGTCAACGGTATCTTTTAGCTGTTTGTTCTCTTTAAGATTTTTAACAACGTCCTGATAGTGTATTGTCATAGTTGAATGGTTTTTGTTAAGCACATTTCCTATCTGTATAAAAGTCATGCCCTTTACGTCCTTGAAGATATAGATTGCTATTTTTCTTGCAAGGGATACGTTTGCACGTCTGTTTGTTGATTTTATGTCGTCAGCAGTAACGTCAAATGCTGCCGCTACCTCCTGAAGTATCCTGTCAACCGTTATCTCAGCAGGGTGATTTTCAATGATTATTTCTTTGATTATCCTCTGAGCCATAGATATGGATGGGCTTTCATTTGTATAAATGGTAAGAGCCTTTATTTTGTTTACAGTTCCCTCAAGCTGACGTATGTTCGTCTTTATCTTCTCTGCTATTATCCTTACGACATTGTCAGAAAGCTGTAAGTCCAGCATATCAGCCTTTTTCTTTACGATAGCCATTCTTGTTTCAAAATCAGGCGGTGTAACGTCTACCTGAACGCCCAGTGAAAATCTGGTAAGTATCCTGTTTTGAAGCTTCGATATCTTTGACGGTGCAATATCCGATGTGAGAACTATCTGCTTGCCCGCATTGTAAAGATCGTTGAAGGTATGGAAAAATTCCTCCTGCATACGCTCCTTGCCTGCAATGGTCTGTATATCGTCTACCATAAGATAGTCGGCATTCCTGTATTTATCATGAAATTTATTAGTTTCCTTTGACTCGATAGCTTTAACGAGCTGGTTTATAAAGGATTCACCTGTGGTGTAAATAATTTTCAGCTCAGGGTGATTTTTCTTTACCTCATGCTCGATAGCTTTCATAAGGTGAGTTTTTCCAAGTCCCGAATCACCGTATATGATTAGAGGGTTGAATATAGTATTTGTGTTAGACGGTGTTTTCTGATCTTCGTCATACTTATGTGCGACAGCCGTGCTGAAAGCATAGGCAAGATCATTCGATTTACCTTTGATAAAGTTATCAAAGGTAAGATTGTTGTTTTCTTCATCAGAAAAGTCAGCCACCTTGACTTCTATATCCTTTTCCTCAGTTTCATTAACTTCTTCTTTGTCTTTAACAAGTATTTTTATATCTACCTCAAAGCCCAAAGTGTTGAGAAAAGCTTCTTTTAAAAGATTCTCATAGGCGTTCATAGTGATATCTCTTGAAAAATCAGAATCAGTGAGCAAATAAGCCACATTGTTTTCAAGCTTCATCGGTTCAAGTATCTTTATCCATTTGTTGTATCCCGGCTCGCTGATACTTTTGCAGTTTCGGCAATATTTCAGGACCTCCTGAAATACGTCATTAAAGGAATCCATTGTTTCTCCATAACCTCCTAGAAAATAGCTCTGCCTGTGCGGTGTTTCCGCTGTCCGCCGTGACCCCTGTCAAACAGACGGCAGGTCAGAGTTTTAAAAAATATATAAACAGGCATAATTAATCAATTCTATACTATTATAGCACACTTGACTTAAAATTTCAAGTCCTATATATTATATATAAGGAAAGAAATAAGGATAAAAAGTATGTTTTTCAAAGATAAGAAAAAACACTTAATACAGATAAAATTTATATTTGGCACACAATATATTGTATGCTCATAAAAAATGAGGACGTAAGCGGCAGGTTTTTCGGACAGTAAGCCCCTCAAAGCAAAGAAAAATAATATCAAAAAAAATATAAAAATATTATGAACAGGCTTGACAAATGGTGTGTGAATGAGCTATAATATTAAATTACAAGGGCTTTTTTCATAGCGATATTGTAATTTGCTGTGACCCTATAAGTTTAAACATCTCCGAGGACGTTTTTTTGTATAAAATGACGGAGTGTTGAAAGCGGAAGGAGGAGAATTCGATGAAAAGAACATATCAGCCTAAAAAGCTTCAGAGAAAGAAAGTTCACGGCTTCATGAAGAGAATGTCTACTGCTAACGGCAGAAAGGTACTCGCAAGAAGAAGAGCAAAGGGCAGAGCTAGACTCAGCTACTAAGAGATACAGGCAGTTTCTGATGATAAGTCTGACAGGCATTATTCAGGCGGTTAGTTACGCCTGAATCGATGTCCCTAGGCAGTTGTATTTAAGCGTCGTTGGACGCTGCCTCAGATGACCTATATACCATTCATTGATTTGCATGGTATTGGGTCTTTATCTTTTTTTGGCAAAATTGCCGTGAAAAGGCGAAAAGAGTAAAAACAGTACACAATGGGGAAATGAAGATGCTGTTCACAACGGTTTTAAAGGATAACAAGGCATTTTTAAGGTGCTATAAAAAGGGAAGATTTTGTGCAGACAGTTTTGTAGCAGCATATTTTTATCCCAACGGCAGCCCATACAACAGGCTTGGAATAACGGCGGGCAAAAAGCAGGGCTGCGCAGTAACGAGAAACAGGATAAAGAGAATAGTAAGAGCCGCCTACAGACTTAACGAGGCGGAATTTCCGCTGGGCTATGATATAG
Source organism: Ruminococcus sp. AM31-15AC (assembly GCF_003462045.1). Taxonomy (NCBI): domain Bacteria; kingdom Bacillati; phylum Bacillota; class Clostridia; order Eubacteriales; family Oscillospiraceae; genus Ruminococcus; species Ruminococcus sp. AM31-15AC. The sequence continues at coordinate 105,219 of NZ_QTYG01000003.1, forward strand.
TTTTTGTGGGAAGAAATGATATAGGGGAAAAGAAAACTCAGGATATTGAAAGATTTATAAAAAAAAGACTCATAAAAGAGATGAATAAGCCTGTTCCAAAGAATAACAGGTCAGGCAGGGCAAAGAGAAAGTAAAATGAGTAAACTGGCTCAGCTGCTGATAAGGTTTTATCAGCGATTTATAAGTCCTCTTTTCGGACCAAGGTGCAAGTATTATCCAAGCTGTTCGGCATATGCGCTGGAGGCTTACAGAAAACACGGCTTTTTTAAAGGCACGCTGCTCACTGTATGGAGATTGCTTAGGTGCAACCCGTGGAGTCTGGGAGGGGTTGACTATGTTCCTGACAAGCTTACCACTGAGTATTTTAAAATCAGAAAAAAATAAGCCTGAGAGCTTAATCAGATATATAGGTTATCAATATGACAAATAATTGATCTGGAGGATATTAAATGGGTATTATTGCGACCCCTTTGGGCTGGATAATGAAGGGCTGCTATTTTGTATGCAAGAACTACGGAATAGCACTGCTGCTTTTCACTATCCTTACAAGACTTATAGTATTTCCGCTTAACGTCAAGCAGCAGAAGAGCACGGCAAGAATGACCATGCTTCAGCCTGAGCTTGAAAAGATAAAGAAGAAATACGCTAAAAACCAGCAGAAGATGCAGGAAGAGCAGATGAACCTTTACGCCAAGGCGGGCGTAAACCCTATGGCAAGCTGTTTGCCAATGGTCATCACAATGGTAATTCTGTTTGCTCTTATCCCTGTTATTTACGGACCTCTTACCTACGTTTCAAACGCAGATAAAGAGGAGCTTACAGACTCAAACAACATGATATCAAATCTTTATGTTGTCAGTGCTGAGGTAAAAAGCAAGGATACTACTATAGAAAAGCTTATTGAAAAGTTTGAGAAAGACGGTGCTACTGAGGACGAAGCTTATGATAAGCTTGAAAAGCTTTTTACAGACAAGGACAAGTATCCAAAGTCTGCAAAGGCACTTTCTAATGACAACAAGATATCGAACGTTATGGATGCTATTAAGGCTCATAATGATATAGATACTTTTATTCTTAACGAGAATTACTTCTCCACAAACCTCATTCAGTCAAGACCTGAGCTTATGACTTTCGTTTTCACTGAAAAAGAGGGCGGACAGTATGCAGATGTGCTTCCAACAAGCGTAAAGGCTGCGGCTGAAGATTTCAACTACAGCATTTTCGGACTTTTCCTTGGAAAGATACCAACAATGAAGGATCTTTCCTGCATTATCCCTATTGTATCAGCACTTTTGCAGCTTATAGTGACATTCGTTTCACAGCATTTTGCAAAGAAGAACAATCCTGACGCCGCTAATATGGGCGGAATGGGAATGAAGATAATGCTTTATGGTATGCCTATCTTCTCACTGTGGATCGGTTTCAGCTATCCGGCAGGTCTTGGTCTTTACTGGTGCTATTCTTCACTGTTTGCACTTGGACAGACTATCGTACTCAATAAGATATATACACCTGAACACGTTGCAGAGCTTGTTCAGAAGGATATAGCAAAGCAGAAAAAGAAGGGCAAGCCTACTCTTATTGAAAAAATGGCTGAGGCTCAGATGATACAGGCTGGTAAGGATCCTGCTGAGATCAGAAAGTCACTTTCTGACGATGAGGATTACGATGAGCCTAAAAAGAAAACAAAGACGGAGCTTAAAGACGAGCAGAGAAGACGTCTTAACGAAGCCAGAAAGAGAATGGCTGAGAAATATGGCGACGAATATGACGATTCACAGGATTGACCTGTTGTTGACTAAACTTTTTTAGCGAGAGGAGCAGAAAAAATGAAACAGATCTTTACAGCCGCAACTGTAGACGAAGCAAAGAACAAGGCGGCAGTTGAATTTGGAACAGAAGTAGAAAAGATCACTTTCACAGTTCTTGAAGAGCCTAAAAAGGGCTTTTTCGGAAAGATCAAGGGTGAGGCAAAGGTAGAAGCTGAATATGAGCCTGAAACAAAGGTAGAAACTGTAACTGAAAAAACAGAGGCTGTTGAAGAAAAGGCAGAAGTTCAGGAAGAAGTCAAGGCAGAGGCAGAGTGGAGCGACACTTTGCAGAAAAAGGCTGACTGTGCAAAGGAATATATACTCAATGTTATAAAGGCAATGGGCATAGAAGACACAGAGATCGAGGTAACAAAGCTTGAAAACGGCGCACTTTTTGAGATAAAGAGCGAAGAGTTCGAGAAACTTATCGGCAAGAAGGGCGATATCCTCGATTCACTTCAGTATCTTGCATCACTTGTATGCAACAGGATAGACAGAGAATATTTCAGAATATCCACAGATTGCAATGGTTTCAGGGCAAGAAGAAAGACCCAGCTTGAAGAGCTTGCAAGAAAGATAGCAAACAACGTAAAGAGAAGTGGTCGTTCATCAGCTCTCGAGCCAATGAATCCATATGAGAGAAGAATCATTCACGCTGCTGTATCAGAGATCGAGGGTGTAACATCTCAGTCAAAGGGTGAAGAGCCATGGAGAAAGGTAATAATCAGCTCTACAACACCTAGAAAGTATGACAACAGAGGCGGCTACAAGAAGAACGGTGGCAGAAGAAGAAACAATAACAATCGCCGCTCAAAGGGTTTTGACATAACAACAAGCTTTGAAAAGGACTACAAGAAGCCAAAGCCAGAGGACACAATGAAGGATTCAGGTCTTTACTCAAAGATAGAGTTCTAAATTAAAAATGACAATAAGAAAAGACGCTGTAAAAAAAGCGCAACAAAGCCCGTGGATTCCCTCGATATGGAAGCCCACGGGCTTTAATATATCACACAGCAAAAAAGAACTATCTAATCTTGAAAAAAGGG